>DAOVQV010000305.1 GCA_030628445.1 Phycisphaerae bacterium
GACCTGCCCGACGAAGATGACGTGGTCGCCGGCGTCGGTTTCGCTGATGAGCTTACACTCGAAGTTCGCCACCGCATCAGCGAGCAGGACGCAATCGATCTTCTCGGTGCGTGCGGTGTTTGCGCCGGCGGCGGCGAGCTTGTCGCTGTGGCGCCCGGAGGTGGTCCCGAACAGCATCGCCTCGGACGCCTGGTGCTGCGAGGGAAAGGCGATGACGAACTGCCCGGCGCGGCGGAAGGCGTCGAGCGAGTATCTCGTCTTCCCTATCGACACCCCCATCATCGGCGGCGAGCCGGAGACGATCATGGTCCACCCCAGCGTGATGGGGTTGTACTTACCTTGAGGATCCTTGGCGATTCCGATGACGATCTGCTCGGGGTATTTCGTTGCAATCGCCTCGTCGTATGGAACTTGTGTTTGCATCTTTTTGTCTCCCGGTTCGCCGGGCGACCCCGACCTCGCCGCGCCGCGGGACCGTGAATCTGGCGGATTTGCGCCCTATCCTAGCCGCCTCCCCCCCGCCCGACAAGTCGCAACGCCCACGACGGGTGACGGCGGGACTTCGGCGGCGGTGAGCAAGTGTCCCGCACGGCCCATAATAGGTTGACTCCCACGCGGAGCGGATATAGGATGGAATGCGAAGCAAACCTAAGCAAACCTTGAGAACGCACGGGGTGCTTTAAGGAGCAACGCCAATGTCCGACGAACTAGCCGGGAAGAGCGTTCTGCTTGTCGATGACGACCGAGACATCCTTACCGCGATTCAGTCGGCCCTTTCGGATACCGGTGTGACGATACTGACGGCCGACGACGGCGACCAGGCCATCATCCAGGCCCAGGAGCATTCGCCGGACCTGATCGTGCTGGATATGATGCTGCCCAAGCGCAGCGGTTTCTTGGTTCTGGAGAAGCTCAAGCGGGGCAAGGAGCTCACCGACCCGCCTCGGGTGATCATGATCACGGGGAATCCGGGGACCAGGCATAAGATCTACGCCGAAAGCCAAGGCGTCGACCTGTACATCCACAAACCGTTCCGCATGGAGAAGCTGATCGAATCGATCAAGGAAATGCTGACGGCGGACCGATAAGCTGGATAACGAAATATCAGATATTGGATATCGGATAAAAATGCTTGCCCTTCCCGAACCCGCCGCATACACTTACCGGCGAAAAGAGAATAGAGAAGGAAGGTCGATAAAGGCAAGCGGGCTCGCCGTTGCGCAGATGACTTGATAGAGGCGGGCAGGTAAGTTGTGGGTATGAGTATTACAGCGGAAGCAAAGACGGGAATCGTCCAGGAGCATCAACGGCACGAAGGTGACACCGGGTCGGCGGAGGTCCAGATCGCGCTGCTGACGGCCAGGATAAACGATTTGTCCGGGCACTTCCAGACGCACAAGAAAGACTTCGCCTCTCGCCGCGGGCTGCTGAAGATGGTCGGTAAACGAGGCAGCCTGCTCAAATACCTGTCCAACACCGCCCCGCAGCGCTACCAGCAGATCCTCAAGAAGCTGGAACTGCGGAAGTAGCTCCTCGTCGGTGAAGCGTCGCAGCGAGGACGCCGGGCGCCTCCTTTATTAGCAAGTCACGGAACGGTCCAGGTACGCCTGATAAGGTTGTGCCTCCTTCCACCGCTGCGGGAACAGTTCCCGCAAACAGGCGCACTGGAAAGGCGCCGCAACAGACAAACATTATTTGAGGACGTGTGGCTGCACGCCGCAGCCCATGAAGGAACGGAAATACGATGGAAGCAATTAGAATTGAAAGACAGATCGCCGGGCGGACGTTGATCCTGGAGACCGGCAACGTAGCTCGACAAAGTCACGGTGCGGTATGGATGCAATACGGCGATACGGTGGTGCTGGCGACCGTCCTGACCGCCCCGCCGACGCGCGATATCGACTACTTCCCGCTGTTCGTGGATTACCGGGAGTATCAATACGCCGCCGGGAAGGTCCCCGGCGGTTGGTTCAAGCGCGAGGGAAGGCCCTCCACCAAGGAAGTCCTGACGTGCCGGATGATCGACCGGCCGATTCGGCCGCTGTTCCCGGACGATTTCAAGAATGAGGTCCAGATTCAGTGCATGGTCCTGTCGACGGACAATCAAAACGATCCGGACATCTTGGCGATGATCGGGGCCTCGGCGGCTTTGATGATCTCACCGGCCCCATTCCAAGGTCCGATCGGGATGGCAAGGGTCGGGTACAAGGACGATAAGTACCTGATCAACCCCACCCACGACGAGCTTGAAGGCAGCATAATGAACCTGGTCGTGTGCGGGCACCGCGAAGCGATCAACATGCTCGAACTGTCCGGTAAGCAGGTGCCCGACGACATAGTCGCCGAGGGAATCGCCAAGGGCTTCGAGGCCGCTCAGGAGGCCATCTCGATGATCCAGGAGCTTATCGAGAAGGTCGGGCCCGTGAAGAAGGCCTACGAACCGGCCCCGACACCCCAGGAGCTGATCGGGGTGGTGATGGACAAATACGGCGAGAAGATCCGCCAGGCGAA
>DAOVQV010000165.1 GCA_030628445.1 Phycisphaerae bacterium
ACAGCATGAACTGCTTATGCGAGGCGATCGGCGTGGCCCTTCCGGG
Source organism: Phycisphaerae bacterium (assembly GCA_030628445.1). Lineage (GTDB taxonomy): Bacteria > Planctomycetota > Phycisphaerae > SM23-33 > SM23-33 > DAOVQV01. The sequence goes on from DAOVQV010000165.1 coordinate 47, forward strand.
CAACGGTACGGCCCTGGCGACAAGCCCTGCGCGCATGCGGCTGTTCGCCACGGCAGCGGCGCGGATCGTGAAAATCGCCAAACGGTGGGCGCGCGGCGGGTGCAAGAGCACCTACCCGCTGCTGCCGCGCCGGATCATGAGCCGCAAGGCCTTCGCCAACGCCTTCGCGCTGGACATGGCGATGGGCGGGTCCAGCAACACCGTCCTGCACCTGCTGGCGATGGCGAACGAGGCCGGCGTGAAGTTCACGCTGTCCGACATCGAACGAATCTCGAAGCGCACACCGAACATCTGTCGCGTCGCGCCCTCCGAGACGCCCGCGGGTAAGGTCTACCACGTCCAAGACGTCCACCGCGCCGGCGGGATACATACGATCCTGCACCAACTTTGGCGCGACAAGCCCAGCACGATCCGCGCCGAGTGCATGACGGTCACCGGTAAGACGCTGAGGGCGAATCTGGAAACCTGGTCGCTGCGGTCCGCCAGAATCTGCGCAGGGGCCAAGAAGCTCTACCGCGAGGGCTGGAAGGTGACCGGCCGATCCGTCGCCGAGGTACGCGCGATGTACCGCGGCGCCAAGCCCGCCAAGCTGACGACCAAGAACGCCGGGCGATTCGACGCCCGCGACGTGATCCGCCCGGTCGACAGGGCCTTCACCGCCAGAGGCGGGCTGATGGTGGTCTACGGGAACATCGCCCGCAACGGCGCCGTGCTGAAGCTGGCGGGCTTACCGACCTCCATGTACAAATTCGCCGGCCGCGCCGTTATCTGCGAATCCCAGGAAGACGCATCCCGCGTCATCCTCGCCCGAAAAATCAAACCCGGCGACGTGGTGGTCATCCGCAACGAAGGACCCCGCGGCGGGCCAGGAATGCAGGAGATGCTCGCACCGACCAGCTACATCCGCGCGATGGGTTTGTATGAGAAGGTCTTCCTGATCACAGATGGACGATTCAGCGGCGGGACGTCGGGGCCGTGCATCGGGCACATCTCGCCGGAAGCTGCCGCCGGCGGCGAGATTGGACTGCTGAAGGACGGCGACATCATCAAGATAGACATCCCGGCCGGGAAGCTGAACGCGCGTGTATCCAAGGCCGAGTTCGCACGCAGGCGAAAGCGATACGAACCCCGCCCGCCGCAGATCACACACGGCGCGCTGGGCCGATACGCCGCCCACGCGACCAGCGCCGATACGGGCGCGATCCTTCGCTGGCCCGGAAAACCAAAAGCGTAATCAGTGACCTGTAAGGACCGCGCGGCGGGCTTCGGCCTGAGCTTGTCGAAGTTATCCCGCCGCGGCGCCGAGGGTAAAGATTTGGACCTGAACGAAAAAGACATCATCGCCATCGTGCTGTGCGACATCGCCGCCCAGCGCTGCAGCGGGTACAACTGCGACCGGGCGTTTCAGGGGCGCACGGGCGGGTTCGCCGACTACCCGGCCGACCGGACCTACCGCACCATCCAGATGACCTGCGGCGGATGCTGCGGGCGGGCGCTGCAGCGGAAGCTGTCCAACCTGATCCGCCAGGCGAAGCGGTCGGATGAGATACCCAAGCATCGCATCGTCGTCCAGTTGGCCACCTGCATCACGAAGGACAACTTCCACGCCCCCCCCTGCCCGCACATCGATTACCTGAAGACGCTGATCGCGCGCGTCGGGCTGGACTGCTGCGAGGATACGTACATCTACGCCAAGTCAGAAAAGCGCCGCGCCGAAGGTTTCTACCCCGGGCCTGTGCACTGAGAGAACGAACCCCGGAAGTATGTACTTAACGCAAGACCCCCTGTATGCAGGATAGATAAACAGCTTCTAGAACTGCTCTGGGCGCAAAAGGACTCTTCAAGATCTAAACAGTTCTGAGTGCGACCCGAGCCTTAACAGACTAAGCTCACCCTCTCGAATCTCATAGATCAAGAGCCAGTCCGGCCGTATATGCAGCTCCCTGTAACGTTTCATGGCCCCCGTTAGCGGATGGTCTGTGTATCTGGCCGCCAATTCTTGGCCACTTACCAGTGCCCGGATGACATCCTTTAATAGCGATAGGTTCTTCTTCTGTTTCTTGGCTCGCTTATAGTCTTTCCGAAACTGATTTGTCCGGAGAATCTTCAACTATTTAAGTCCTCGAATAGCTCATCCACGCTATCGAACTTCTTGACCCTCACCCCAGTCGCCGCCTCATTGAGAGCGCGCACAGTCTCCTTATTCGGGAGCCTTAAATCAAAAGGTATTCCTCCATGGAATATGATTTGACGCAGATACATTCCAATCGCCTCCGAAAGAGAAATATGCAGTCCGCGTAGAATCTGCGAAGCTGCCTTTTTCGTCTCCGGGTCTATCCTTGCTTGGATCGTGGTCGATTTGGGCATTTCGCTCACCATGTCCTGTGTAAACCTTTTGTCACGACGTTGTTCATACAATAACTATACAATAGCTGTTCGACCAAAACAAGGGTATTCTTAAGAAGTTTTTTAACCTGCCTTTGCAGCAATGCTTAAGCTTTGTACTTAAGCCTTTTCCCCTCAGCCGCCTTTATCGCCAACACCGCCCCTTTCCCGCCCTACTTTTCTATTCCTCGCGTTCTTCGGGGGGCAGGACGGGAAGGTGGAGGCAGTAAGCCTCCTTGACGAAATCGATCGCGCGGATCTCATCCATGATGGCATCGGTGGGCGGTTGATCGAGATTGATACCGACCACGGCCATCATCCCCGTATCGGTCTTCTTGCGAGAGAAGGTCATGTCGGCGATGTTGATGTCGTTGGCGCCGAAGATCGACCCGTACCGCCCCACCACACCGGGCCTGTCGTCGTTGACTATGATCACGACGTGCCCTTCGGGCTTCAGCTCCATGCGATAACCCTCCAGCTCGATGATGCGCGGGTAACGCTTCCCGAAGATCGTCCCGACGCAACTGCGCGTCCCCTCGCCGGTCGAGATCTTAACCCCCATGACGTTGGCGAAGTTCTTCACCCGCTCGGTGCTGATCTGCTCTATCTCGATCCCGCGCTGGCGGGCAAGCAGCGGCGCGTTGATGACATTCACCGGCTCGTCCATGTGCGGGCCCAGCAGGCCCACCAGCAGGTAAGTGGTAATCGGCGTGGTGTTCAGCTCGCTGATCGCACCGCGGTAAGTGACCTGCACCTTGCTGACGGCGCCCGCCGTTACCGCCGTCAATATCCGACCAATGCGACCGGCCAGCTCGGTATACGGGACTAGCTGCGGCGGAAGCGCCCCGTCGAAGCCCGGCGCGTTCAGTGCGTTCCGCACTGCCGCCCCGGACAGGGCGGCGACGAGCTGCTGGGCCGCCTCCAGGGCAACCTGCTCCTGGGCCTCCTCGGTCGAAGCGCCCAGGTGCGGGACGGCGAGGACCTTGGGGTGCTGGATGAGCTTCTTCTCGGAATCGGTCTCGGGCGGCTCGGACGTATATACGTCCAGTGCGGCCCCGGCGACCTTCCCGGCCTCCAGCGCCTCGAGCAGGGCCTGCGGATCGATAATCCCGCCGCGAGCGGCGTTGATCAGACGGACGGTCGGTTTCATCACGGCGAACTGCTCGGGCCCGATCATCCCAAGCGTCTTGTCGCTCTTGGGAGTGTGGACGGTTATGTAATCGGCCCGCGTGCAAAGATCCGCCAGGTCCTTGGCCATCTCGATAGCACCTTCGACGCCGGCCTCGGAGAGAAACGGATCGTACCCGATAACATGCATCTGAAGGCCCAACGCCCGCTTGGCGACGGCCTTGCCGATCCGGCCCATCCCGACCACGCCCAGCGCCTTACCGGCAAGCTGCGTGCCCTGGTAGGCCTTGCGGTTCCACTGACCGGACCGCAGCGAGGCGCTAGCCGGCGAGACGTTGCGCGAAAGGGCCAGCATAAGCGCCACCGTAAGCTCCGCCGTCGACACCGTATTCCCGCCCGGGGTGTTCATCACCATGATGCCCTTGGAGGTCGCCGTCGAAACATCGATGTTGTCGACGCCGACGCCGGCGCGGGCGATGCACCGCAGCTTGCCCGGTTCGGCGAGCACCTCGGCGGTGACTTTCACACCGGAGCGGATGATCATACCGTCGTATTCGCCGACGATCTTGGCCAGCTCGTGCGGGCTCAGGCCGAGCTTTACGTCCACCTCGACGCCTTCGTTACTTTTAAGCCAGTCAACGCCGACCGGCGAAAGCTTATCCGCGATGAGAATCTTCATTGCTCTGTTCCTTACCGCCAATCTTTCAGCACTTCCACTGCCGCCGCCA
>DAOVQV010000058.1 GCA_030628445.1 Phycisphaerae bacterium
ATAAACGGATGATCCATCTCCCAGACAGCCTGATACTCGCCGATGGCGATCCCGATCATGTGTAATTGAGTGCTGCACTTGGTCACCTTCCCCCGCCATGTGGCCTCGCCCAGAGATGGCACGAGAATGCTGACCAAAAGCGCGATGATCGCGATGACGACGAGAAGCTCGATGAGTGTAAACCCCGCTCGGGGCCTACCCGGCGCGTGTTTGTGGTGCTTTTCAGCCATGACCGAAACCTCCCAAATACGTAATGCAACGCCAGGGATATTATCTCACAACGAGTCTCTAAGAGCAAGCAGCTACCCACCCCCTTTCCCCGGGTGTCTGCTCGGCGCTTCTAACTGCGCCGCCTTAGCTGCTCGCCCCCGGCGGACTCAGGGCTTATCTTGCGCGAGTAAATTGTCTTGGATTCAAAACCGCAATGCGGGCACTTCAGCTTTGCGGGCGGGCGGCTTCCCCACTTGTCCTGCCCGGCCCTGCGGTATCGGAACTTGCCCATCCCGAGTTTTTTCGCCTCAAGACCCACAAACTGCTTCTTACATCTGGGGCAGACGTAGGAGGTCTTCATAATACCAGCGGCTTGGCACTTCGGGCAGAGGATCTGCTCGGCGGCTTCCTGCTGCCACGTGTACCCGCATACCTCGCACGTGACCGTCTGTTTCGTGCCCCCCCGCCCTCCTGAACTCCCGCCGCCAACGACGACCACGGCGACAATCGCCAAACACACCACCACTCCCACAACACCTATCACGAGGGGCATCTTACCCGACGTGATGCGGCTGATAATATCGCTCATCCACAACTCCTATCAGCTTTCCTTTGAAGGTCCCGGTATCTGTCAGGTCGTATCGCCTCTAGGGCTGATACCAGGTCTTGCCCTCACCATAAAGGTAATCCTGCATGGTTGTGCAATCCCTGGTGATAAGTTCGACATCGCCACTGATGAACAACCCGTTGAGGTGCGGGTAAGACCACACGCCGGGAACCCACGGGAGGGAGACCGCACCCTCGAACCGAGGATCGTCGTGGCTGTCGTGCATCACCAGATCCCTGCTGTTGGGCCCGACCCAATCTCTGCCATTCTGGTGAGCCATGACGGTGACGGAAGGGTCGCCGGGGCTGTCGCTGTGAAACGGATCCTCAGACGTCGTCACGTGTGGATAGACATAGCGATAGGTGCCCCATCGCCCATCATTCAGGGGGCCATCGTCGCCCCAAACACAGAAGTTCTCCTCGGGAGTCAGCCTTGATACGGGGCAGAACAAGACGCCGGGGCCGTCCAGGAAAATCTCAAAGCCTTCCAGCAGCGTGGCCTCGGCTGGATTGCCCGGCGTTTGGCCTCTCCAGTCCGCGCCTGGGAAGTCATAGCTGCTTTCGTAGTTCCCATCCCCCGTCCCGTCAAAATAGATCCACGGATGATCCAGCCCATACGAGGAGGAATATCCCGCGATCGCAATCCCGATGTTATGTAGATTCTGACCGCAGATGGTCGTCTTAGCCAACCATTGTGCCTCCGACAGCGATGGTACAAGAATGCTTACCAGCAGCGCGATGATCGCAATGACAACAAGCAGTTCGATCAGCGTAAAACCCCGGGATCCGGATGCTCTTGCACTCGCCATGATCCGCCCTTCCTACAAGACCTTGACCAGGTAGCCGCACACTTACCAGCTACGACCTTACATATTCTAAACAGTATTCCCCTTTCAAGGCAAGCCATATGTAGGCTGATTTTCGTTGATTCTCGCTGTATTACCTCCCCGAGCGGCTCGACAGGAGGCGGACTTGACAGTGCCGGCGCCTCTGCTATGATCGCCCCCATGCACATCAAAGCGATCATCCAGCTCGCTCCCACCGCCCTACTTGTCGCAGCAGCAGTTCTGCTGGTGTGCGCGATCGGTCCGGGCTGCCGTCACAGCGACCCGGCGCCCACCTTCCAGCCGCCGCCGCGCCCACTCGAACAACTGCGGGGCGCACCGGCGGCCACACACAAAGCTGACGCGCCCCCTGACCCGTCACCGGCCAAACCGACCGAGCCCAGAACTTACACTATCAAACGAGGCGATACGCTCTTCTCGATCGCCAAGCGCCTGTTGGGCGACCCGAAGCGGTATAAGGAGATCCTGCAACTGAACCCGCAGGTCACACTCCGGAAGCTCCACCCCGGAGCGAAGATCGCCATCCCACCACGGTAGCAGGGTTACAGGACCATCTCGCATGGCCCAGCTAGAGCTCGACACTGCGGTTCAGTACGTAAAGGGCGTCGGACCCGCGCGGTCCGAGCAACTGGCCCAACTGGGTATACGGACGGTCGAGGACCTGCTGTTGTACTTTCCGCGGCGCTTCGATCTGCGCCGACACGCCCAGATGATATCTTCAATCCGCGGGACAGAGCAGACCGTCACCGTCGCGGGCGAGGTGGTCGACGTTCACAACCAGAAGTTCGGGTCTCGCCCTTACTTCCAGTGCACGCTGGACGACGGAACCGGGTGCGTGGGCGTCAAGTGGTTCCACGGGGGCTACCTGGCCAGTCAGATCAAGCCCGATATGTGCATCGCCGTCAGCGGCCGCCCGTCGATCTACCGCGAGGTGATCCAGTTCATCAACCCGCACTGGGCGGACGTCACGGAGACGCCCCAGCAGGACCTGTCCGCCGACGAGCTGCTGCCCGTCTATCCGGCGGGGGCGAAACTGAGCAGCATGGTCATCGCGAAAATCGCCAACGCCGTCCTCCCGCAGACCGGTGCGCTCATACCCCGCTGGTTCGACGCCCGATACGTCGCCGAGCGCGGCCTCATGTCCCGCCCCGCCGCCGTCGCCGCCATGCACAAACCGCAGGACCGCCGCCAGTGGTCCGAGGCGCGGCGGCGCCTGGCGTATGACGAGTGCCTCCTCATGCAGCTGGCGATCGCTCTGAGGCGAATGAAAGAGGTCTCCCGCCCCGCTCATCCGCTGCGGATGACGGAGCAGATCGACCGTCGAATCCGGGCACGATTCCCGTTCGCCCTTACCGCCGCACAAGACACTGTCGTCCGCCAGATCGCCGCGGACCTGGGGCGCTCGCGGCCGATGAACCGCCTGCTTCAGGGCGACGTAGGGGCGGGTAAGACAGTCGTTGCGCTTTACGCCGCCCTGCTCGCCGTCGCCAATCGCACACAGGCGGCGATCATGGCGCCCACGGAGATCCTCGCCGCCCAGCACTTCCGGAAGATCGGCGCGTACCTCACCCGTTCGAAGGTCCGTATCGCACTGCTGGTGGGCGGCCAGGGAGCCTCCGAACGACGTGAGACCCTTGAGTCGCTGGCGGGCGGGAAAATCGACATCGTCGTGGGCACGCACGCGCTTATCAGTGAAAAGGTCCGCTTCGAGCGCCTGGCGTTGGTTGTCGTCGACGAGCAGCACAAGTTCGGCGTCCGCCAAAGAAGCTCCATCCGCGGTAAGGGCTTCGCGCCGCATTATCTGGTGATGACGGCGACGCCGATCCCGCGGACGCTGGCGCTGACGGTCTTCGGCGATCTGGACGTATCGATAATCGACGCCCTACCGCCCGGGCGGGGAAAGACCGCCACACGTCTTATCGGGCCTGACGGACTGAAGGGCGAACTGGAATCGGTCCGTAAGCGCCTCGCCGCCGGCCAGCAGGCGTACTTCATCTACCCGCTGGTCAGCGCCTCGGATAACTCGGATTTGACCGCCGCCGAAGAGGCCCGCGAGCAACTAGCCACCGGGCCGCTGCGCGATTTCCGCGTGGGGCTGATCCACGGTCAGATGCCCCCCGCCAAGAAAGAAGCCGTAATGGCCCGCTTCCGCGCCGGTTCGATCCAAGTGCTCGCCGCCTCCGTGGTCGTCGAGGTGGGCCTGGACGTCCCCGCCGCCAACGTCATGGTAATCATGCACGCCGAGCGGTTCGGGTTGGCGCAGCTTCACCAGCTTCGCGGACGGATCGGCCGGGGCGTCGAAGACGCCGTCTGCATCCTCGTCGGCGAACCGAAAAACCCCATCGCCAAGAGGCGCCTTGCAGTCCTGGCGGACACCGACGACGGGTTCAAGATCGCCGAAGAAGACCTGCGCTTGCGCGGACCCGGCGAGTTCTTCGGGACGCGCCAGCACGGGCTCCCGGAGCTGAAGGTCGCGGATCTGATCGAGGACTTCGAGCTGCTGCGCCTGGGACGCCGCGACGCGTTTGCGATCGTCGCCGAAGACCCGGACCTTTCGGCCCCCCACCACCAGCAGCTCCGCCGCGAGATGGTAAGAGCCTACCAGGGCGGGCTCGACCTGCTGGGGGGGGCGTGAGGGTGATTCCCAGGCGACGCCGACCGGCGAAGTTCGCGCAAAGATCCCGCTGCCCCCAACGGGGTCAGCTCCCGGTCGCCCCTCAGGGACCCAGATATGCCTGTTTGACCTAATGCACCGGCGGCGTTAGCATGTCGTGACTTGCGAATGCAGTTAAAGTGGAGAGACGCTCTGGACAAGCTGGATGAGACAATTGGCGGCGTGAAGTTCGACGAAGCGGGGCTGATACCCGCGATTTGTGTCGACACCGGCACCAGACAGGTGCTCATGATGGCGTACATGGACAAAACCGCCCTGCGCAAGACGATCGAGAGTGGAAAGACGCACTTCTGGTCCCGGACCCGCAAGCAACACTGGATGAAGGGCGAGACCTCCGGGCACACGCAGCAGGTAAAGGGAATCTACATCGACTGCGACGCCGACACGCTGCTGATCGAGGTCGACCAGACCGGCGCCGCCTGCCATAAGGGGTATTACTCCTGCTTCTACCGCCGCCTGAGCGAGGAAGGTCGGTGGGAGATCGTCGCCCGCAAAGTCTTCGACCCCCAGAAGGTCTACAAGGACAACAGCTAAAAGCCCGGGCCGCTCGTCCTACGGATCGCACATGAAACGTCTGCTCATAACGCCGAACCCATTTCGCAGCACGACCGTCATTGTGGTGCTGAACGTACTGCTGGGTCTGGCCGGTGCGGCCGCGGTTGCGGCGCTGGTGTTGGAGTACGGGTTTCGCCGCCCACCGGTCCCCCTCGAGACACTGCACGCGGTGGAGGCAGCCATCGTGGCGGTCTTCATCATCGACCGGTTGGGGCGCTGGGTGCTGGCGCGGGCGCGACGGGCGTACCTGCGTGCAAACTGGATTGACTTTGCGCTGATCGCAGCGGCGGGTCTGGCGATGGCGATCTCCCTGCACCTGCGGGGTAAGGTCTTGGCGGCGGGCGCCTTGTACGTTCTTATCACCCAGGTGTATCTGCTGGTCTCGCTGCTGTTGAGGGCGGTTAGCGTGAACTTGCGATTTGCCGGCTCCGGTATCCACCCCAGCATCCTGCTGATCGCCAGCTTCCTGTTCCTGTCCCTTACCGGGTCGGGGCTGCTGATGCTCCCCGTCGCCACACCACAGGAGGCGCCCGGGCCCTATTACATCGACGCCCTGTTCACGGCGACCAGCGCAACATGCGTCACGGGCCTGATCGTCCGCGACACCGGCGGCGATTGGTCGCCCTTCGGGCAGGGAGTCATCCTCGTCCTCATCCAGGTCGGGGGGCTTGGAATCATGGTCTCGGGAACGATGCTGGCGCTGCTTTTGGGCAAGGCCCTGTCGATGCGAGGCTCGGACACCGTCGGACAGATGCTTGCCACCGATCGCGTCGGCGACTTGGGGAGAATCATCAAGTTCGTCATCGTCACTGCCTTTGTGCTGGAGGCGGTCGGCGCGGTGCTGTTTTATCGCATGTTCGCCGCCGGCGGGCGGGCCGAGATGGTTTCCACAGGTAAGGCGATCTGGGAAGGGGTCTTCCACAGCATCTCCAGCTTCTGCAATGCGGGCTTTTCGCTTATGGGGTCGAACATGATGGAAGGCGTCCGCGAGGGCTGGAGCGTCCCGCTGCGACAGCGCTGGGAGATCATGGGCGTCATGGCCCCGCTGGTCGTCCTTGGGGGGCTGGGCTTTCCGGTGTTGCAGGATTGCGGCCGCTGGGCGAGGCGGGCCGCTGCGCGCTTATGCCAGCGCCTGAAGGGGAACCGAGCGGCCGCAGGGCCCGCGCGGTTCAAACTTACGCTGCATTCGAAGATCGTCCTGACGGCGAGTGTGGCGCTGATCGTCGTCGGTGCGGCGGGCGTCCTGCTGCTGGAACTGAACCAAGACCGGGATCGCCAGGTCGTCGGATACCACCCGACCATCGACGGCGGATCGGGACAAAAGAGCGACTGGGCGTCGCTGAGCACGGTACAGCGTGCAAAGGCGGCCGTCTTTCAGTCTATCACGGCCCGTACGGCGGGGTTTAACACGATAGACATCGCTGAGCTTTCAGCGGCGTCGAAGGCGTGGATCTGCGGGTTGATGACCATAGGCGGGAGCCCCGCAAGCACGGCCGGCGGGATGAAGACGGTCACCGCGGCGCTGCTGATCCTGACGGTCTACTGCACAATCCGCAAGCGCAGGGACCTGGAGGTGTTCGGGCGAACCGTCCCGGCGGAGCTGCTGCGAAAGACGTTCACGCTGGCGGTTTTGTATCTGGGGTTGGTGGCGGCCGTGGCGCTGCTGCTAAGTGTGGCCATGCGAGGGTGGGACTTCATCGACCTGCTGTTTGAGGCCTGCAGTGCCTGCGGGACAGTGGGCCTGTCGGCCGGGATCACGAGACAATTGAATATGTTCGCCAAGTGCGTCATCATAGCGGGTATGTTTATCGGTCGAATCGGGCCGGTCACGCTGCTTATCGCGCTGACCACCCGGGTCAAGTACGTGGCGTATGAGTATCCAACTGAAACCGTAGTGGTCGGGTAGGAAAATGCAAAGCTTCGCCGTTATCGGGCTTGGAAGGTTCGGGAGAAGGTTGGCGCAGCTGCTGGCCGAAGCCGGCGCACAGGTAATCGCCATCGACTGCCAGAAAGAACTCATCGAGGCGATACGCAACGACGTGGACCGGGCGGTCTGCCTGGACAGCACCGACATAGAGGCACTGCGCGCTCAGGGAATAGACAAGGTCGACGTCGCGGTGGTGGGGATAGGCGCAGCCTTCGAGGCAGACGCGCTGACGACGGCGGTGCTCAAACAGCTCGGCGTCCCGCGCGTCATCAGCCGGGCGACGACCACGATCCGCGGGCAGGTTCTGGCGCGCATCGGGGCGGACGACACGGTAAACCCGGAGCGAGAATCTGCCGAACGCTGGGCCAAGCAGCTACTGGCCCCGTCGATCATGGAGCACATCGCCTTGACGGAGGGTTACTCCCTGGCCCAAATCGCAGCACCCAAAAGCTTCTACAACAAGTCCCTCAGGGAGCTGGCGGTGCTGACCAAGTACGAGGTCAACGTCATAGCGATCCGTCGCAGCGAGCAGCCCGCCGAGGGGGCCCAAGAGGCCCGGGACACAAAGCCTCCCCGTCAATTCGTAATCTCCGTACCCATGGCGGATACGGTGATCGTCCCGCAAGATGTGCTGCTGCTGATAGGCAGCGACGAAGCGATAGCGGATTTCCCCACAGATTAAGAGCACTTTAAGATTTAGATGTCGTATTCAGGCGTCGACGAGGACGAGGCTGGCAAGGAGGCCGAAGCAGGCGATCCCTGCGGATCGCCGATGCAGGCCGAAGCAGCCAGACGAAGCCGCAGCCAGCATGAATGCGACAGATGAAACTTGAATTGCTCTAACCCCCACCAGCAGGAGAATCGGCGCAGCTTACCCCTGCGCAGCCGCATACGTCGAGGGGTCCTTGCCCTGCTCAATCCAGGCCATCTTTGCCACCCGCCGCTCGTGGCGTCCGCCGCCCTCGAATTCCGTCTCCAGCCAAAGCGTTATGATGTTCCGCGTCAGCTCCTCGCTCGTCAGGTCGCTGGCAATGCACAGGACGTTGGCATTGTTGTGCTGGCGGG
>DAOVQV010000281.1 GCA_030628445.1 Phycisphaerae bacterium
GACGGTGTCTCGTACCAGCGCAAGGACGGGTTTCACGCCTGCAGGCCCAACATATTACAGGGGTCCACGACGCCCGCCGAGGGGCTTACCGGGCAGGTCGTCTACGCCGGGTCCGGACAGATGTCCCAGTACACCGGCGAGTCGGTGAAGGGGAAGATTGTCTTTCTGGATTACGACTGCGACAAGAACTGGCTGGACGCCTTCGCCCTCGGCGCCGCGGCGGTTGTCTTTATTGAACAGGCGTACGACCCGAACGGCCCGCCCGTCAACCCGTACCATCACATCAACATTCCGGCGAACCTCCCGCGGTTCTACGTAACGCAGCAGCTATCCGAGACACTGGATATTCGCAACTACAGGGGGCCGGTGACGATAAAGGCCGCCTGCAAATGGACCGAGAAGCGCGGCCGCAACGTCGTGGCGATATTGCGGGGCACGGCGCCGAGGTTCGCCCAGGACAGGCCCGAACAGGCGATCATCCTTGCTGCGCCGATCGATTCCCTCTCGGAGGTCCCGGAGCTTTCCCGCGGCGCGCGCGACGCAGCCAACTGCGCGGGGCTGCTTCAGATGGCTGAGTATCTGATGCACAACCGACCGCGGCGCGATATCGCCATATGCTTCCTTGACGGACAGACCCGAAACCACTTCGGCGCCCGCGCTTTTTACGGAGCACTGATGCGGGATTCGAAGACCATAGGGCCCAAGACGCTGGAAGATCTGCGAGAAATGCTTCTGGAGGAGCGCGACTTTTACAAGGACATCCTTAAAATCGTCTCCACGCCGGATCTGTTCTCCGACGAAGCCCGGAGCATCCCGTATCACCAAGAGGCCATGCTGCTGCTTCGCTCCGAGGTCCGCAACTTCGACGGGACAGTGCTCGATGATCTGCATCTGCTTCGTCTCAAACGGACCGGAATAGAGGGACGTCGCAACCGGGCCGTCAGCAATCGCGACGCCGAGCAAAAGAGCGAATCACCCGATCCGGCCAAGCTCGCCCAGCTGGAGGGCCAGATCAAGGATATATCCGAGCAAATCGAGGGGATCGACCGGCTGATCGGGGGGCCGAATGAGGGAGGTTTGGCCAAGGAGGAGATGGACTGGAACCGCGTTGAAAAACACCTCCACGAGCGCAAGACGCTCGAGCAGATCGAAAGCGGAATCCAGGCGGTCAAGACTACCAAGGCGCGGGCGGCCAAACGCAAGGAATGGGAGGGTGTATATAAGAACCTGGTCCGCCTGGTGGAACACATGCGCGGCCTGAGCCGGCGGCGTCTGGACCAGATCGCTCAAGGAATCGAGGAAATCGAGATCGGGATGCGTCTGCGAGAGGCACTGGGGTTTTCGAATCGCTACATCGCACTGCATATCAGCTTCAATCTAGGCGACGCACGCAAGCGGTGGACCTTCATTCACGGCGACGATTCAGCCATCACCCTGGACCAGGATAAATCGGGGAACTACACGGGCATCTACAGCACAATGCAGAAGATCCACGCGCAATTGAATGGGGTGTCCCTGCTGACGGCGCAAGACGTTCAGGATTTCGGCGCGCTGTGCAAAGCTATCCTCAAGGACAGTACAAAGGGCCCGACCAACATAGGCGCACGGGTGTGGTCTCTGTTGGACGAAAGGGCCCAACAGATCATCCACCGCGCCGCAGGCAATCCCGCCGATCTGAGTGAAGGCGACAAGTCGAGAATCATCAAGGCCATAAGCGCCGTCCTGAAACGCCGGGACTTCTGGAGAGGCGAGGATTTCACCTGGATGCAGATTTCCTCTCAGGACAGAGGCCTTCTGGCGCTTGAGCGGGACAAGTTGTCACAGGAAGAGGTCCAGAGGCTGAACCGTCTGGTCCTGGAGTCGGCGTACTCAAAGCTTCTTACCGGCAGCCCGCCGGTTCGGACAAGCCCCCACTTCGATCCTCGTCCGTTGTCGGGTCTCTACGAGATGCACCACTTCTCACCGCGGCGGTTCGTCGACAGCGGGGCCATCGCCAGGATCTTTTCGGTTTTCAACGTCTCTGTGATGACGGCGTTGGACCGCCAGGAGCGCCAGGGCCATCCCTTCGATAACGTCGAGCAACTGCACGTCGATGTCATGTTGGCGCAACTTCGCCAGATAGCGCCGTTCATCAAGGCACTGGCCGATCACGAAGGCCTGAACGTAAAGAACTCGATTCGCGCCGACGCCAAGTACCACGACGCCACCTGGTCCAAAGGCAGGGCCAAGGGAGGATCGGTCATGCGGGCCGGTGGTGGAAGCGCGATGGCCGACCGCCCGGTGGCAGACGCCCTCGTGGCGGTGCTGCCCCGCGGAGACGGCAGCTCCGGTGTTTGGCGCGACATGAGCGTCGAGAAGGTCGCGCCGGGATTCGTCGCGCCGCTGATCGTCAAGACGGGGATGCACGGGAGGTTCGGAGTCCCACCCGCCCCCCTGACCCGCCACAAATCGACCAGCTTCTTCGCCGCCTGCTTCGACAAGGACAGGACCGTCACCGACCCCGTCACCGGCCGGGAGCAGTTCACGCCCTCCCGCGGGATGATCGACTTCGTGATCAACAGCGAGACCCACCCGGCGAAACGGGAAGCGGCGGCGGATTTTACACGTGCGTCGATCCACTTGTTCAAAACCAAGTGCAAGACCATTGTCGGTTACGGGTACGATCGCGCGGCGATTGTATCCATCGCGATGAGGGCGGCCTCTACGGCAAAGTTCCGGATCGACCGGCACCTGATCTGCGAGATCGACAGTATTGTCTCACTTTACGGGCCTTACGACGCCAAGGGATTCAAGCTGTTCAACAAGGCCGGCGCCGTCCTGCTGAAC
>DAOVQV010000028.1 GCA_030628445.1 Phycisphaerae bacterium
AAACTGGCCCGGCGCTTCAACTGTTCGCTTATCCCTTCCGCCACCAGTTGGGCGTCCAGGTCCGGGTTGTTTACCTCTAGTATGTTGATGTTAACGCGGCGGTCGGTGAGGTCCTCCAGCGCCTCTCGAAGCTTATCGACCTCGGCGCCCCTGGGCCCTATCACCAGCCCCGGGCGCGCGGTCTTTATGAATATCTTGACTTCTTCCCGCGTGCGTTCGATTTCGACGCAGCTGATGGCCGCATACGGTGGCTGGCGGTTGAGGCGATCGTCGATGTATTTACGAATCTTGGTGTCCTCAACCAAGAAATCGCCGAAGTTGCCCTTGGGCGCGTACCAGCGGCTCTTCCAGCCGATCGTTACACCCGTCCGAAACCCAATTGGCGATACTTTCTGTCCCATATGCGCCTCGTTTACCGTTGTTCCTCGTCGACCACGACAAGTATGTGGCTGGTCCTCTTGTCAATGGGATGCATACGGCCTCGATCCTTGGGGCGATATCGCCTCATCGCAGGGCCCCCGTCAACACGGACCTCTTTGACGTAGAGCCGATCGACGTCGGCCTCGGCCTCGTTGGCGTTGGCCAGTGCACTGTTCAAGACCTTCGTGATGATCCCGGCCGCCCTGTTGGGGGCAAAGCTCAAGACGTCGACGGCCTCTTGGGCGTCCCGACCTCGTATCATGTCCGCCATCAACCTCACCTTGGTCGGCGAGATGCGGGCAAATCTATGTTTTGCTTGCCAAGGCATTACGACAAACTCCAGACCTTATCGGGAACCTCTCCCGCCGCTGTGCCCTCTGAATATCCGCGTAGGGCTGAACTCTCCGAGCTTATGGCCCACCATCTCTTCGGTCACAAACACGCGGTTGAATATCTTGCCGTTATGAACCATGAACGTCCTGCCGACGAACTCAGGGACAACCGTGCAGGCCCGCGCCCAGGTCTTGATCGGCTCGCTGCTGCCGGCGTCGATAGCCCGTTGCACCTTCCTGAACAACTTCTCGTCGACGTAAGGTCCTTTTTTCGCGCTTCTGGTCATACGTGTCTTTCCCGACGCCTAACGGCTCCTTATAAAACAAGCTGCCCGGTGCGAACGTTTCGCCGCCGCCGGAGGATGAGCTTGTTGGAACTCTTGCGTTTTCGTCGTGTCTTTCCGCCCTTGGCCAGGACACCGGTGGGGGAAACCGGATGCCTCCCGCCTGCACGCCTGCCCTCGCCTCCGCCCATGGGATGCGCCACAGGGTTCATCGCCGAGCCGCGTACGTGAGGCCTTCGGCCTCGGTGCCGCGTCCGCCCAGCCTTGCCCCATCGAACCCCGGAGTGCTCCACGTTACCAAGCTGCCCGATGGTGGCGCGGCATTTGGCGTTGACCATGCGCATCTCGCCGGACGGGAGGATAAGCGTAACCATCTTGCCTTCCTTCGCCGCCACGCGCGCCATCCCGCCGGCTGTGCGGACCATCTTCCCGCCCTGGCCCGGGTTCATCTCCACGTTGTGCACCGGCAGGCCGGCCGGAATCTTACGCAGCGGTAAGCAGTTCCCGGTCCTCGGCTCGGCGTCGGGGCCGGAGTATATCTTCTGGCCGACCGAAAGGCCCACCGGCGACAGGATGTATCGCTTCTCGCCGTCCTCGTGGAGAACAAGGGCGATATTGCAACTGCGATTCGGATCATACTCTATCGATTGAACGACGGCGTGCTGGTCGTCCTTGTCTCGCTTGAAATCGATGAGGCGATACTTGCGCTTATGCCCCCCCCCGCGATGCCGAACCGTGATCTTCCCGCTGTGGTTGCGACCGCCGGTTTTCTTTATCGGGCGCAGCAGAGACTTGGCGGGCTTCTTGGCGGTGATCTCGCCGCTGCGATTGACCGAACTGAACCGCCTCCCAGGAGAGGTCTTCTTGTATACCTTAATCGCCATAACCAACTAACCTAGAACAAATCTATGTGGTGGTCCGGGTACAGGACAACGACGGCCTTTTTCCAATGTCGCGTCTTCCCGCGGCGAATGCCCACGCGACGTGGCTTGCCCTTGCGGTTGGCCGTGCGGACCTTCAAGACCTTTACGTCGTATATCTTCTCCACCGCATGTTTAATCTGCGTCTTGTTGGCCTCGGTGGAGACCTCAAACGCATAGGCGTTGAGCACCTGCGATTGGAACGTGCCCTTCTCCGTCACCAGAGGGCGAATGACCACGCCGTACATCTCATCTTTCATGATCGCCCCTCCCGCTCGACCAAGAGCTTCATCGCCTCTGAGGTCAGAAGCATCTTCTGTCTCTTGGCGACGTCGTAGGCGTTCAACTCATCGGCGGTGCGAACTGTCAGGTCGCCGATGTTCCGGGCGGACAAATAGACGTTCCGATCGCGCTGGGCGAGGCCCAGCAGGCACGAACGGTCGATCTCGAGATTCTCCAGCAACTCGACCATCCGAGCGGTTTTGGGCTCCCAGATCTCGAGGGAGTCGACGATCAGCAGATCGCCTCCGAGGATTTTCGCCAGGATGGCGGTATTAAGCGCAGCCTGTCGCATCCGCTTTGGCATGGTCTTGTGTGCGTATCTGAGCCGCTTGGCAAAGGCCACGCCACCGCCACGCATGATGTTCGTCTTGCCCCCACCGCGACGGGCGGATCCCGTGCCTTTCTGTCGGAAAAGCTTCCGGGTCGAAGCGGTCACGTCGCCCCGGCCGCGGGTATGGGCCGAGTGCTGATGGGCGTTGGCGTGGTAGGTAACCACAGCCTGCTTCAACAGCGGCGCGTTGACCGACCCACCAAAGACGGACTCGTCCACCTTCATGGTGTCGATCTTGCGGCCGCTCGTGTTGTAGACAGGCACTTCCAGCATCGCAGGTTATCCTGACGCTTCCTTTTCTTGCTTGGCGGATCGGCTGGCCCGGATAAACAAATACCCGCCGTTGGCTCCCGGTAGCGCCCCTTGCACCAACAGCAGGTTGTTCTCCTTGTCCAGTCGGATCAGCTTCAGGTTCCGCGTGGTGGACCTGGCGTGGCCCATGTGCCCGGCCATACGCTTGCCCTTCCTGATCCTGCCGCTCTTTCCCGGGTTTGATGCGTGGGCGGCTATCGAACCGGGAGAGCGATGCTTGCGCTCGACACCGTGACTGGCGGGCTGGCCTTTAAACCCGTGACGCTTCATCACGCCGGCAAAGCCCTTACCCTTCGTCGTACCGATCACGTCGACGGTCCGGACGCCCTCGAAGAGCTCAACCGTCACGCTCTGTCCGGGTTTGATGTCCTCGGGCACAGCGAGGAGGCGAACCTCGCGGATGAACTTTTTCGGTTTAGTCTCGGCCTTGGCGGCATGGCCGATGGCGGGTTTGGAGGCGCGATGGGGCTTGACGTCCTCGAACCCCAACTGCACGGCGTTATATCCGTCCGTCTCGGCGGTCTTGACTTGCAGCACGTCGCACGGACCTGCCTCGACGACGGTGACGGGATGAAGATTCCCTTCATCGTCGTAGACCTGTGTCATGCCGATCTTTTTGCCCAGCAGCGCCGGTAGCATCGCTAAAGTCCCTATGCCTTTATCTTTATAAAAACACCGGCCGGAACCACCAGCCGGTTCAATGCCTCCACCGTACGCACCGTCGGATCGTAGATGTCGATGATCCTCTTGTGCGTGCGCATCTCGAACTGCTCGCGCGATTTCTTGTCCACGTGCGGGCTGCGCAGCACCGTGTAGCGCTCGATCCGGGTGGGCAGCGGGATCGGCCCGCGGACCCTGGCGCCTGTCCGCTCGGCGTGGTCTACGATCTCCTTGCCCGAGGCATCCAGCGCGCGATGATCGTAGGCTTCCATTCGGATGCGTATCTTATCCTGCGCCATATAGTTAGTCTCCGACCCCCCTGGGCAGATACAACGGTCCAGGGAGAAAAATGCCGAATTGGTTTAGGGTACGGATAACTTTCTCCCTGTCAACGTTTTATAATTGTTTTTTATTTTTTTTGTTCTTTTATTTACACATACCGCAATATCTGTTCGGCGACTTGTGCCGGGGCGGGCGCATATGAATGCGGCTCCATCGTACTGGTGCCTCTGCCCTGGGTAAGCGAGCGAAGCTGCGTTGAATACCTAAACATCTCCGCAAGCGGGACCTTGGCCAGGACCATCCTGTACTTACCCCGCTGCTCTGCGTTCTTGATCTCGGCACGCCTGCTGTTCAGGTCGCTGGTGACCGCACCAAGGTAACTTTCCGGCGCGGTGACTTGCAGGAGCATTATCGGTTCCAGGAAGACCGGCGAGGCCTTCTCGACGGCTGCGTCGAACGCCATCGACCCGGCCCGGTGGAAGGAGATCTCCGAGCTGTCAACCGGATGGTGCTGCCCGTCCAAAAGGGTCACCTTGATGTTCAGAAGCGGATACCCGGCAAGCGGCCCGGAGGTAGCTGCATCCCGGACACCTTGCTCGACCGCCGGGATGTATTCCTTGGGCACCGCGCCGCCTTTAGTGGCGTCGACGAAGGTGATCGCCTCTTGGGAGCTCGAAGGGCGGTGCGGTTCGACCCGCAGGACGACGACACCGAACTGACCCCGCCCGCCGGTCTGGCGAATGAAGCGTCCTTCGGCCTCGGCCGAGGTGCGAATGGTCTCCTTATAGGCGACCCTGGGCTTACCCACGCGGATCTGCAGCCCCATGTCGCGGACGAGCCGGTTGCGCAGGATTTCCAGATGCAACTCACCCATCCCGGAGATAGTGATCTGCCCGGTCTCCCCCTCGAACCTGTATTCGAAGCTTGGGTCTTCCCGCCGAAGCGTGTTTAGGGCGTCGGTGAGGCGTTCCTTATCGGCGCCGCTGCGCGGCTCGATAGACATGGTTATGACGGGCTCGGGGAACTCCAGGCGTTCCAGGATGATCGGGTTGCGCGTATCGCAGAGCGTATCGCCGGTGTTGGAGGCCTTCAGGCCCACCGCCGCGACGATATCGCCGGCGGCGGCTTCCTTTCGGGCGGTCCGCTCCTTGGCGTGCATCGCCCAGATTCTCGAAATATTCTCTTTCTTGTTCTGGGTGCTGTTAAGGACGCGCGTTCCCGCCTTGATTTTCCCGCTGTAGATCCGGATGAAGTTCAAATCCCCGTGCTGGTCGGAGGTGATCTTAAAAACCAGCGCGGAGAAGGGCTCGTCGTCGTCCGGGCGGCGCTCGATAAGCTTTTCGCTCTTGAGGTCCTTAGGCCCGGTGACCGGGGGCAAATCCAGCGGGCTGGGAAGATAATCAACCACCGCATCCAGCAGAGGCCGAGCGCCTATGTGCTTCAGCGCCGATCCGCAAAGCACCGGATGCAGCTTACCGCTGACCGTCCCCTTTCGAATCGCCGAGACGATATCGGCCTCGGAAATCTGCTCTTCGTGCACGTACTTTTCCATCAGGGACTCGTCGTACTCTGCGGCTGCTTCTATCAGATCGTGCCTGGCCCGGGCGGTCTGTTGGGTAAGTTCAGCCGGGACGGCCTCGATGCGGAGCTTTGTCGCTATGCGGTCCGGATCGTAGAAGATGGCCCTTTGGCGGATCAAATCCACCTGCCCACAGAAGTCATCACCCCAACCTATCGGGAGTTGCAGGACCGCCAGGTGTGCGTGCAGGCGAGCGGTGATGTCCTCTACCACCTTTTCGAAATCCGCGCCGATCCGATCGAGCTTGTTGATGAAGCACAAGCGGGGAACGCTGTAGCGGTCGGCCTGGCGCCAGACCGTCTCGGACTGGGCCTCGACTCCGCCGACGCCGCAGAACACCGCCACCGCCCCGTCCAAGACGCGCAGCGACCGCTCGACCTCTATCGTAAAATCCACGTGCCCGGGCGTGTCGATCAGGTTGATTAGGTGCTCGGCCCAGTCAAAGGTCGTCACGGCGGAGGTGATGGTGATACCCCGCGTCTGCTCTTCGGTAAGATAGTCCATCACCGCAGTACCGTCGTGGACTTCGCCGATCTTGTAGGTCCGCCCGGCGAAGTAGAGTATCCGCTCGGTGACGGTGGTCTTACCGGCATCTATGTGGGCCATGATGCCGATGTTCCTCAGTTTCTTCAGATCCCTGACCATAAGCCAACCATCTAACTGAATACCGTGCACCCGTCGTCACATCGGCGGATACAACAAAAACGCCAAAAACCGCCGAACCTGCGCGTCGCGGAAGTTTCAGTGCACCAGTGAGGGGTTCCTACTGGCACCGGTCTTGAAGCCCCCGTCCCCCAGCGGGGAGGCGGGCTGATCGAGCAGACCGGCCGAATTGTCTTATCCCTGTGTAAAGACCAGGTCGACCCGGGCCGTGCCCCCGCCCGTCGGGCCGACCAACCAACTGACCCAATCGCCACCTCACCAGGCAAAGTGGGCGAACGCCTTGTTCGCCTCGGCCATGCGGTGAATGTTCTGACGCGTGGTCATGGCGGCTCCCTCGCCGTTGTACGCCGCCATGAGTTCACTCGCCAGGCGCTTGGCAAAAGACTGGCCCTTACCCGCACGGCAGGCCTGGCGGATCCAGCGGATCGCAAGCGACAGCTGGCGCTTCGCGGTGACCTGCCGCGGAACCTGATAGTTGGCGCCTCCTACACGCTTGGAGCGAACCTCGATCATGGGCTTTACGTTCCCGATAGCCTTTTCGAAGACCTCCAGGGGCGGGACGTCCTTGATCTTCTTGGCGATGATGTCCATCGCCTCGTAGAAGACCTTCTGGGCCACGGACTTCTTCCCGTCCCACATTATGCAGTTGATGAACTTACCGACCAGCTTGCTGTTGTACCGCGGGTCTGGTGCCAACTTCTCGCCCGATACTGTCCACTTCTTGTATGCCATAACCTTTCTCTATCAGTTTCCTTAATCGCCCTTACCGGGCGAATCCGTATTTGTTATTTCGGCCGCTTCGCGCCGTATTTGCTGCGTCCCTGCTTGCGCCCCTCTACTCCCAATGCGTCCAACGTTCCGCGTACGATGTGATACCGCACGCCGGGCAGGTCTCGGACGCGACCGCCCCGGACCAGCACGATGCTGTGCTCCTGGAGGTTATGGTCTATACCCGGTATATACGCCGTCACCTCCTTACCGTTGCTCAGCCGGATACGGGCTACCTTCCGCAGGGCCGAGTTGGGCTTCTTGGGGGTGACGGTCTTGACCAGGAGGCACACCCCCCGCTTCTGCGGGCTGCGCTCAAGCGCGACGGTCTTGCTCGCCACTTTCGGTGTCTTACGCGGTTTGCGTATCAACTGGTTAATCGTCGGCATCGTTTTTCCTCTGTCATTCGCCTGCTACTTGAAGCTTTGTCCGGTCAGCGCCCGCTGGACCGCCTGGGTGATTTCCGCTTCGGTCATTGCTTCTTCGGGCACTTCGGCGAGCTCCGGCAGCTCGACCATCTTCTTGATCTTCATGTCCAGATAGGGCTTGAAGCTCGTCCCTGCCGGGATGAGGTGCCCTAGAATCACGTTTTCCTTCAGGCCGCGAAGCTCGTCCACCTTTCCGGCCAGCGACGCTTCGGTAAAGACCTTGGTGCTTTCCTGGAAGCTGGCAGCCGACAGGAAGCTCTCCGACTGCAGGCTTGCTTTGGTGATTCCCAAAAGCAGCGTCTTGGCCGTAGCCGGTTTCGGCCGGCGGGTCTTGACCGGGTCGCCGCCGATCGACTCGACTTCGGAGTTGGCCTGTTCGATCTTGTCGCGGGGGACCACCTCGCCCTTCAGGAATTGCGTATCGCCCGCATCGGTAACCCGCAAGGACTTAGCGAGGCGCTCATTCTCCTGGCGGAACCGGAACTTGTCAATCACGTCGCCAGGGAGCAGCTCGCTGTCGCCGACCGACTCGACGTTGACCTTTCGCAGCATCTGCGTGATGATAATCTCAGGGTGCTTGTCGTTTATTGTGACGCCCTGGCTTCGGTAGACGGCCTGTATTTCACTCAGCAAGTACTGCTGGAGGGCTTCCTCGCCACGGATGGACAGAATGTCGTGCGGTACGAGCGGCCCTTCGGTAAGCGGGTCGCCGGCATCGACGTAATCGCCGGTATGGACCAGCAGGTGGCGGTCGTGCGGGACGTGATGCTCACGCTCCATGTCCGCCTCGCTGCGGACTATGATCGTCATCTTCCCCCGCCGCTTATCGGTCCGCAGCTCGACGCGTCCGGAGATTTCGGCCATTGCGGCCGGCTCCTTGGGCTTACGGGCCTCGAACAGCTCCGTGACGCGCGGCAGGCCACCGGTGATGTCCTGCGTTCCGGAAACCTCTCGCGGCTGGTGAGCCAAAAGCTCTCCCGCTTTGACGGACTGGGCCTCGACGACCTCAATCCTCGCCTTGGCCGGGAGGAAGTGGACGTCCAAAATCTTACCCGTACGGTCCTCGATGACGATTCGCGGGTGCTTTTCGCCCTTGTGCTCAATTACGACGAATCTCTGCTTTGCAGCAGTTCCACGGCCGCGCTCTGCCTCAACGCGGACGGTTTCGCCTTCTTCGATATCTTGGAATCTGGCGAGGCCGGAGGCCTCGGCTAGGATCGGGATTCTGTGCGGGTCCCATCCCACCAGCCGCTGGCCCTGCTTGACCTTGGCGCCCTCGGCGACGAATATCTGCGAACCGTACTGGACCTTGTACTTATCCAGCTCACGATCCTTCTCGTCCATGATGGCTATTTCGCCGTTTCTCTTCAGTGCCACAACCCTCTTGGTGTTTCCGGATTTGACCTCGACGGCGTTGATGTCGCGGTACTTGATCCGCCCGCCGACGGCAGCCTGCAGTTCAGACTCAACCACGGCTCGTGTCGCCACGCCACCGGTGTGGAACGTTCGCATGGTCAACTGCGTCCCGGGCTCGCCAATGGACTGGGCAGCGATAATCCCAACGGCCATGCCCTCCTCGACAAGTTTGCCCGTAGATAAATCCACTGCGTAGCATTTGGCACAGATGCCCAGGAGGCTCTCGCAGGTCAACGGGCTACGAACGCGTATACTCTCCAGACCCAGGTCCTCGATCTTCTGGGCCATCTCCTCGTTGATGATCTGATTCTCCTTGGCGATTACCTCATCGGTGACCGGATTGACGATGTTCTCTCTGGCGACTCGTCCGACGATTACCTCCCTCAGCGGGACGTCGACCTGCTCGCCCTTGTAGACGGCCGACTTGTTAATGCCCCTCAGCGTCCCGCAATCCAATTCATTGATGATGACATTCTGTGCAACGTCGGCGAGTTTACGTGTCAGATATCCGGAATCCGCCGTTTTGAGGGCAGTATCAGCCAGACCTTTGCGTGCCCCGTGCGTCGAGGAGAAGTACTCCAGAACCGTCAGGCCCTCGCGGAAGTTGGCCTTGATCGGGGTTTCGATGATCTCGCCGGAGGGCTTGGACATCAATCCGCGCATCCCGGCCAGCTGGCGAATCTGATCCACATTTCCACGGGCGCCGGAGTCGGTCATCAGCCAGACGGGGTTCAGATAGGTCGGCTCGTCGGGGCGCCTATCGTGCTCCAGGGCTTGCATGAGGCTCTTGGTGACCTCTTCGCGGGCGTGAATCCACACGTCGACGATCTGGTTGTACCGCTCGCCTTCGGTTATCGCGTCGGCGTGGTAGTCCTTCTCTATCCGGTCGACCCGGTTCTGGGCGTTTGCGAGAATCTTCTGCTTCTCCTGCGGGATTCTCAAATCGGTCACGCCGAAGGAAAGCCCCGCCAGGGTCGAGTATCTGAAGCCCAGGTTCTTGATCGAGTCCAGCAGCTCCAGCGTCGCCGCCCGGCCCAGCTCCGTGTAGCAGTCGCTTATGACCTGCCCGCACCCTCTCTGACTGAGCGGGAAGTTGTAAAAGCCCATCCCCTCCGGGAGCACGTCGTTTAAGATGCACCTACCTGGGGTGGTGATGATCTTCCCGTCCTCAGGGACGTATCGCCTCTCGTCCTCGACCACTTGGACCCCCTCGCCCACGCGCAGCATGACTTTCGCATGCATACCAAGAAAACCCAACTGATGAGTGGTCATCGCCTCGTGCGGGTCCCTCAACAGCGGATACTCCTTACCGTCGGGGCCGCGAACCCTTCGCATGCGCGGATCGGCGAACCCGACGCCGTAGTCTGACGTCAGGTAGTAAACACCAAGGACGATATCCTGGGACGGTGAGACCATCGGCGATCCGTCGGCGGGAGAGAAGATGTTGTTGGTGGCCATCATCAGCACGTGAGCCTCTGCCTGGGCCTCCACCGACAGGGGCAGGTGCACGGCCATCTGGTCGCCGTCGAAGTCCGCATTGAAGCCCTTGCACACCAGCGGATGGATGCGGATGGCGTTGCCCTCCACCAGGACCGGCTCGAAGGCCTGGATGCCCATCCGGTGAAG
>DAOVQV010000365.1 GCA_030628445.1 Phycisphaerae bacterium
CCATGCCCCGTCGGGGCACGCGCGGGTTCTGTGCCGCCGGCGGGCACCCACCAAAAAGCCCTTGTTAGCGGGCGGGGTTTGACACATGATAACGCCCCAAGGGCAGCGGGCAAGGCACTTCGGTAAGCCCGCCCGGCCCCGGACACGTCGAAAGGATGACCAATGCCCGAACCTCTCCTTGAAGAGCAGCGAGAAAACTGGGGGTCTCGTGCGGGCTTCGTGCTGGCGGCGATAGGCTCGGCCGTGGGGCTGGGGAACCTGTGGGGGTTTCCATACAAGCTCTACAGCTACGGCGGCGGGGCGTTCCTGATCCCGTACGTCATCGCAATGATGCTGATCGGGATCCCGCTGCTGATCGCCGAGTTCTCGCTGGGGCACCTCACCCAGCGCGCCACGCCCGACGCATACGGCCGGGTCAATCGCAAGTTCGCGTTCGTCGGGTGGTGGCAGATCATCCTGAGCTTCATCATCATCACGTATTACGCGGTCATACTGGCGTGGTGCTGCAGCTTCCTGTACTACTCGGTCATCGGGATCATCGAGGGTAAGCTGCCCTGGGCCGGGACGGGCCTGGAGGGCGTCCGCAACGCTCGCAATTTCTTCTTCGACGATTATCTGAGCTTTAACAAGGGCTTCTCGCTGGGACGGTTGCAGTGGCACATTATCCTCGCACTGGTCATCACCTGGACAGCGATGTACCTGTGCATCTTCCGCGGCGTGCGGTTGGTGGGCAAGGTGGTGATGTGGACCGTCCCCTTACCGTGGCTGATGCTGCTGATATTAGCGATACGCGGGCTGACGCTGGAAGGCGCCGTCCAGGGCCTGGAGTACTATCTGGAGCCGAACTGGTCACAGCTTTCCGACCCGACGACGTGGCGATGGGCCTTCGGGCAGATGTTCTTCTCAATGTCGCTGGCGTTCGGGGTCATGATCACCTACTCCAGTTTCCTGCACCGCAAATCCGATCTGAACAACAACGCGATGATCATCGGCCTGGCCGACATGGGCACGAGCTTCGTGGCGGGCCTGGCGGTGTTCGCCACGCTGGGCGGGATGGCCTTTGCCTCCACCATGGCCGGAGAGGCCGTGCCCGTCGAAGCCGTAGCTGACAAAGGGGCGGGCCTGGCGTTCGTGGCCTTCCCCTACGCACTGGCGCAACTACCCCACGCCGCGTGGTTCAGCTTGCTGTTCTTCGCTTCCCTGCTTCTGCTGGGGATCGACTCGGCCTTCTCCATAACCGAGAGCGTCCTGGCGAGCATAGTCGACAAGACCGGCTGGAACCGCGGTAAGACGCTGATCGGTCTGAGCCTTGTAGGTCTGCTTATCGGAGTTGTTTTCTGCTCGCAGGGGGGCCTCAGTTGGCTGGGTACGTTCGACGACTTCATCAACGGGACGTGGGGGATCACGCTGACGGCCCTGATGGAATGTTTCGTTCTGGGGTGGTTATTCCGTCTGCGGCGCCTGCGCGAGCACGCCAACGAGCGCAGCGACTGGAAGCTCGGTGTCTGGTGGGACTGGGCGATTCGCGTGGTGATTCCGATCGTGCTGGCGGCGCTGTTCGCCTGGAGCCTGTTCGACAGCTTCTCGAACCCCAGCGGGTACGCATATAAGTACGAGTCCGGCGAGGTGACCGTCGAGGTCCCACGCACAGCGCCCGAGCAGCTTCCCGACCGGCCGGTCCTCGAGATGCAATTCGTCGCCTCCTACAGCGGCGCGGCGGAGCATGCCTTTACACTGGATGAGCAAAAGCCCGAAGCCGCTGCCGGCTGGAAGGTCGGCGCCGACGAGAACACCGCCCCGCTGACCGATACCTTCAGGGCCGC
>DAOVQV010000206.1 GCA_030628445.1 Phycisphaerae bacterium
GACAACTGCATGTACACGCCTTCGGTCTCGTGGAAATGGCACAACTGCTGATAGCAATGGGTCGAGAGGAAGTCGAACTCGCCCTCGAGCGAATCCACAAAGCTCTTGCCCCAGATCGCTTCGGTTTCCGGTCGAGGCAGAAATGCGCACTGCGGGCCGAACAGGCTCCGCCCGGTGGGGTCCGTCTCGTGGATCTTCCGCCAGATGGCCCGGCAGTTGTCGCTGTACTTGCGGGCGACCTCCTCTTGGGAGTCGCCCTCCTTGCGGTAAACATTCCCGGGATGCCCTGCGAATGGCTCGTTGGCGCCTTGGAAGTAGCGAAAGCCGTATGGCTCGACGCGGCCGGGATAGTATCGCACGCGGAGCTTCGCCCACGCCTCGCCGCCGTTCCAGTTCTCGTCGGCCGGACAGTTGACGTATTCGACCCACTTGGCGTGGAACTCGGCCGTTCGGGGCTCGTCGCCGACCACGCTTGTGGAGATCGACTCCAGCCCGACCATGATGTTCCCCAGCGGAATGGCGGCCTCCTCGCAGAAGCGAGCAAAGATCTCGATGCTCATGGCCATCTTCTTCTGATGGGCGTCCGGATCGCCCTCAAAGGCCGTGATCGGCCCGGGCTGATCCACGCGCGCCAGCGTGGTCTGCAGTCCGAGCTGCCGGGTAGGTGCGACCACCCAGGGCATCAGCGCCACCTGGCCCGTCTCCAAACACTCGCTGGTGGCCAGTAGCTTGGCCGAGTGAATCGCCACGCCGAACAGCGTCCGGCGGATCGGCTTGACGGGACGGGCTGCGTCGATGGTGATAATCGGCTCGGCCGTCGGCTCGGGCGGCGAGACGCGACGGTCGTAAACCTGCAGCTCATATACGCGCCACCAGAACCACTTACCGTCGGCCTTGTTGGTCTGGGTGATCTTGAGGTACCGCGTCTGGATGGGCTCGGCGAATGGCAGGAACAGATGCGACCCGGGCTTGGGCACCGTGTCCTTCTGCCGCAAGACGGTTCGCCAGGATTGGGCATCTTCGCTGGCCTCCAGGTGCAGGCCTCTGGCCCAGAATCGGTTGTCGCCCCAATCGAACCCGTCACCGTGACCGGTCAGCAGCCGTACCTCTCCAACCGTGGTGGACGTACCGAAATCGAGCTGGATCCACTGGCCTCCAACCTGCACGGTCGCTCCGGCCCAGAACGTTCGGAGGTCTGAGTCGACCAGATTGGCCTCGTTCTTACCCGCGCTGGAGGTAACCGTCCAGCCGGAGGTCGCAAGGGGCTGCCCCGGCTTCAGGGCCGTGCCGGCTTGGCAGACGGGCGCGGCGAGCAACGTGATGATCGCGACGATCGCTGGGATGGGTAGCTTCTCCATGGCATCTCTCTCCTGAATATCGGGGGGGTTGTATCGGGATTTGGCGGATGACCTTGCCCGGCTGCACCGCCGGGCGATTTGTCGTGCATTATACCGCCCCCCCCTTGCGCCTACCACGATGTTGCAGTTTCTCGGCCCCACACCGGCGCCGATGACCGCCGCAACGGCCGTCGCAGGGCGCGGAGGAGCGCAACGAGCCGGTCCGCAGTTTCGCCCGCGCCAAAGAATCCGGTTAATGTCACTCGATCCCCAGTATCTGGACCTTTGCGTCGCGCGGCGCATGAAAGCGGGCGGCCCGCTTGGGACCGCCCGCTAGATTATGTCAGTTGTGCAGCGCCAGCTACTTCCGACGACGGCGGATCAACGCCAGCCCACCAATCGCCAGCAGCGCCAGCGTGGCCGGCTCGGGTGTGATCACAAACGCCAGGTCCAAGCTCTGATCAGCATACTCATGCCAGGACGGATACAGCATCTCTTCCCAGTCACCGGATCCAACTCCAACACCCCCGCTTCCCCCGCTGAACGGTCCGACCAGAGGAGGTTCCAGCAGCGTGTAGACCGCGTCGTCGTTCCAGTGGTCGGCCGAGCTCTTCCACCCGAAGCTCGTGCCGACAGCCCATTCGGTAAGGTCCACGATGTCGATCTGTCCGTTGCCGTCGACGTCGAAGCTCTGCCCGACACCTAACCAGTAGATCTCGCCGGCTGTCTGGTCGAAGGCGTCTGTCTCGTCGAACAGGAAGTTCAGTTGCCAGATATCCGCATTGGTCCGGAGAATATCCCCCGTCCTGGGGTCAATGAACTCCTCGTCAACTTGTGCCCAAAGGCGCTCGGCGGTCGGCGCCATCACGGTCTGCCACAGCAAATCACCGGGCGTGGAGTACCCCGTGGAGCTCTCGCCGGCTGGGATGTCAGCGTAGATACCCAGATTGATCCAATCGGCAGGCGCTGCGGTCCAGATATGGATGTCCGTGATGGGGCCGCTCTGGGCGCACTGGAAGTCGTCGGCGAGGAAGAACCCCATGATCTCTTGCGTACCCGGATCGGTGTAAGGCCCGGCCATGACGTCCACGCCATACTGCTCATCAGGCATCTGCGGATAGTGCATCTTATGCGGATCGCCGATATCCCAGTCGGCCAGCACTGGCGCGCCCAGGACCGCCACAACTACAACTGCCTTAATCACTGTCCTCATTTTCGGCCTCCTTCAGGCTCTCTGATTGTTACGCAGTCTCTACGTGCAGATGCTGTACACTCTCGTTCAAGGGAACTCGGCCGGTGCGGCTCACCTTCGCCGAGGCTACGGCGAGTCTTCGACCTGAGGCAGGTGCGAGTGAGCGGAAACGCTCTTGCCCTCACGTTGGATTCGGTAAGGCTCTTACCGAACACAGCTCCGCCGCTCCCAAAGCGGGCCGGAGCAAAACCAATAATACAGCCTTCTAGAGATTAGTCAAGCTTTTCCCACAAAAATATTTGCCGATTTACCCACGAACGCCGCCTTCAGAAGCCCGATGTTCCGGCGGTTCAGCTCCACCACCCCCGCCTTCGCCGTACCTTCGGCGGGCAGGTCGCCGGACGGCCAGTTTGCCGGGCCCACGTTTCGTGCCACGGCACCTCCGCATCCGTCAGCCTGCTGTGGATCGGGTAATCCCAGCCGAACAGCTCGTAGCGCTTCAAGTCTTGATCAGCGGCCATGCGTGAACCTTCCTTCCAAGACGAAGTGATTGGAGCCCACAAAACATACGCCAAAGCGTGACAGGAGTTGGCGCGGGCCGGTTCGACCAACGGTGCGGACGAAAAGCTTCGACGTTTCAGGACTCAGGTTCGAGTTGGTGCCCGCAGTGCTTTGCCACGTAGAGCCCCAGCAGGTCATTGGCATCACCGTAGACCTTCGCGCTGTCAAGACACCCATACTTGCGGACCAATTCCTGCGGCCCAACGGTGTAGATCGTCCGCAGGCCGGGCGTGTCGTTGTTCTCGAAACGCGCAAGAATCACCGCCAGTGGTTCAGTCTGGATATTGCCCAGGCAGAACCACGGGTCGTATCCGAACGCGTTGTAGAAGACGTCAAACCCGCTTGTGATGATGAACCACGGCATGTGGGCGGGCTCCAGCGCATAGCCGAACCACGGCTCCCGCGCGAGAATCTGTCCGCAAAGCTCGGCCTCGGTGTACCAAAGCGTCTCACTTCCGAAGTGCCTCCGGGACGAGTCCAACAATTCGCGCGGAATCTTCTGCGCATCTTGGATCGTCGGGCGAAGGTGCTCGATGTCGAGCGCTCGCCCACATGCACCGGGCGTGTGCACGAAGATGTCGAACTTACCGCCAAGCGATTCCACTCGCTCGCGCAGGCGCATCCGATCCACGCGACGC
>DAOVQV010000188.1 GCA_030628445.1 Phycisphaerae bacterium
CCTCCCGAAGTCCCAGGCCGCAAAACCAAAGCAGATCGAAGTGAAGTGACAAGGCGCCCAACGATGGCTGAGAATACCAAGAAGGTAACGGTCCACGCCAGCGCGACCGCCCCGAGGGCCACGCCCGACGCGCTGTGCCCGCTGGCGGACGTCTACGAGAGCCCCGACGGGTCCGAGACCGTGTTGGTGGCGGAGATCCCCGGCGCCGCGCCCCATGGGACCGACGTCCGCGTGGACAAGGGTGTGCTGACGATAGCGGCCGACGCAGGCGGAATCGAACACGACGAAAAGTACGTGCGAACCTATACGGGCCTGGCGCGGGGGGAGTATTTCCGGGCCTTCGCGCTGAGCGATGAGATCGACCGCGACAAGATCACCGCGTCGCTGTCTGACGGTGTGCTGACGGTGCGCCTCCCTCGCGCCGAGCAGGTGAAGACCAAGAAAATCGAGATAAAGACCGAGTAAACCCCGCCGGCGCCCGCGACGTTGCTGCGAGAAGTCGCTGCGGACATACCGGCGGGATCTGCATGTTTGCGGATCCCGCTTCTTTTGCGCTGCTCGGTTGACAAGGCGCGGCGGCGGACATAGGATTCCGTGGTGCCCAGCGACGCCTTGGCGAACACAGAAACGAAGAGGAGCAGGTGATGAGTTCTGATAAGTTGATGGAGCTTACCGACGCGAATTTCGAGAAGGAGGTCCTTCAGGCCGATGTGCCCGTCTTGGTGGACTTCTGGGCGGAATGGTGCATGCCGTGCAAAATGGTCGTCCCCACAATCGAGCAGCTTTCCGAAGAGTACGACGGTAAGGTGAAGGTCGGGCAGGTTGACACCGACACAAATCGGGACATCGCCATCAAGCACGACATCACGGCCATTCCGACGCTGATGGTTTTCAAGGGCGGCAGGATCGTTCGGAAGTTCGTCGGCGTCCAGCAGAAGTCCGACCTGAAGGCGGCTATCGATGAGGCGCTCGCTTAGAAGGGCGAGTCAAAGGGCGACAATTGTTCGGCGAGCATCACCCCCGGCGCGGATTGCGCGCGGGCTTTTCTTTTTGCGCTTTGCATTTGAAGGGGGAGTCTATAGATTCCCTACAAACGGCAAATGACCACACAAGCCCTTTCCCGCCAGCAGGTTCGCCAGTTGGATCGATTCGCCATCGAGACGCTCGGTATCGACGGTGTGGTTCTGATGGAAAACGCCGGGCGAAACGCCGCCGATGCGGCGTGCGAGCTGCTTGGCGACCCGGCGGGGCGGGCGGTTGCGATCGTCGCGGGGCGGGGGAATAATGGCGGCGACGGGTTCGTGGTGGGAAGGCACCTGTCGCTGCGCGGCGCGAAGGTGGTTACGTTTCTGATCTGCCCGCCCGAGAAGATCTCCGCCGACGCCGCCGTCAACCTGAAGATCATCCGCGCCTTGGGCCATGACATCCGCCAAGTCCGCGGGGAGGCCCTAAGTGGATTATCCGCCGCCCTGGGTCGGTTCGACCTGATCGTAGACGCGGTGGGGGGCACGGGGATAACCGGTGAGCTTCGCGGCGACCTTGCCGAGGCCGTCCGCGGGATAAACGCAGCCGCAAGATGCGTCCTGGCCATCGACATCCCCACGGGCCTGGACTGTGATACCGGCCGGGCCGTCGGTCCGGTGGTCAAGGCGACCATGACAGTGACCTTCGTCGGGAGGAAGAAGGGATTTGACTCGCCCGGATCGGATCGGTACACGGGTACGATTAAAGTCGCGGACATCGGGATTCCGCCGCAGATAACAGCGAAACTCGCAAGCGAACACTCTAAACAGTAATGGGATCTATCCATGGGTAAGCAGAAATTGAAAGTCGTTATCACTGACACCGGGTACGCCAGCTACGAACCGGAAACTCGCCAGCTGGACCCCGTCGACGCGGAGCTGGTCCTGGCCGAGTGCAGCACCGAGCAGGAGGTCGCAAAGGCGTGCAAAGACGCCGACGGCGTAATCACGCGCCTGGCGCCCGTCGGAGGCGAGGCGATCGAGATGATGGAGAATTGTCGCATCATCTCTCGCTACGGTGTCGGCGTGGACAACGTGGATGTCGCCGCTGCCACCGCCAAGGGCATAATCGTCGCAAACGTCCGCGGGTACTGCAATGAGGACGTCTCCGATCACGCACTGGCGCTGCTGCTTTCCTGCGTCCGCAAGACGGTGCGGCGCGACAAGCAGGTCCGTGCGGGCGCGTGGGATGTCGCCGCGGCCGATCCCATCTGGCGCGTCGCGGGAAAGACGCTTGGTCTGGTGGGGTTCGGCGCTATCGCCCAAACGCTGCATCGCAAGCTGGGCGGTTTCGCCTTGGGGGCGGTGCTGGGGTTCGATCCGTACGTCTCCGGTGAGGATATGGGCAAAGCGGGCGTGCGCAAAGTTGAGCTGGACGAGCTGCTCAAGGAATCGGACTACATCTCCATCCACGCCCCGCTGACGGATGAGACTCATCACATAATCGGCCGCGAGCAGTTTGCCATGATGAAACCGACCGCGATTCTGATAAACACCTCCCGCGGGCCGCTCGTCGATCCCGATGCGTTGTACGACGCACTGAAAAGCGGCCGGATCAACTCAGCCGGTATCGACGTCTATGAGCCCGAGCCGCCCCATAGCGACTGCAAGCTCTTTGGGCTGGACAATGTCGTCCTGACCGACCACGCAGGGTGGTACTCCCAGGAGTCGCAGCTTACGCTGCAGCAGACTACCGCCCGCAACGTTGCCCTTGTGCTGGCCGGTAAGCCCCCGCTTTTCTGCGTGAACCCGGAAGTGCTGAAATAGCGGCGGGACAACAATAGGAACTTTGCCGCACTTTGCCGCACGAGACTGAACAAGACTGAAAAAGACTGAAAAAGGACGAGCGAAAATGAACGAGTTCTTCGCTGGTATCAATGCAGTTCCCTATGAAGGCCCCGAGTCGAAGAACGCCCTGGCGTTCAAGCATTACAACGCCGCCGAGCAGGTCGCCGGTAAGCCCATGTCCGAGCACCTGCGGTTCAGCGTGGCTTACTGGCACTCATTGTGCAACGCCCTGGCCGATCCGTTCGGGGAACCCACGCGCCAGATGCCCTGGGAGACCGACGATCCGATGCAGACCGCCCGCAACAAGGTCGCCGCCTGCTTCGAGCTTTGTACAAAACTCGGCGTGGGTTTCTATTGCTTCCACGACGTGGACGTGGCGCCGGAGGGTAAGACGCTTACCGAGAGCTTTGCCAACCTGGACGAGATCGTCCCGCTACTGAAGGATTCGCAGCAGCGGACCGGGGTTCGCCTGCTTTGGGGCACGGCCAATTGCTTCGCCCATCCGCGTTTCATGCACGGGGCCGGTACGAGTTGCAACGCCGACGCGTTCGCCTACGCCGGCGCCAAGATCGCAAAGGCGATCGAGGTAACCAACCAGCTTGACGGGGCCGGGTACGTCTTTTGGGGCGGCCGGGAGGGTTACAAGAGCCTGCTGAACACCGACATGGGCCGCGAGCTGGACCACATGGCGAAGCTGCTGCACCTGGCCGTCGAGCACAAGGAAAGAATCGGCTTCGCCGGTCAGTTCTATATCGAGCCGAAGCCCAAAGAGCCCACGAAGCACCAGTACGATTCCGACGCGGCGGCGTGCTACGCGTTTCTTCAGAAGTACCACCTCGCCGAGCACCTGAAATTGAACATTGAGGCCAACCACGCCACGCTGGCGGGGCACACGTTCCAGCACGAATTGGAGTTCGCCGCCGCCAACGGGATGCTCGGTTCGGTCGACGCCAACCGCGGCGATATGCTGCTGGGGTGGGACACCGATCAGTTCCCCACGGACATCTACGATACGGCCCTGGCGATGCTGACGATCCTGCGTACCGGCGGGTTCACCACGGGCGGGCTGAACTTCGACGCACACGTCCACCGTGAGAGCTTCGAGCCGGTCGATCTGTTCCACGCCCATATCGGCGGCATGGACGCCTTTGCCAAGGGGCTGAAGATCGCCGCTGCCATCCGAGCC
>DAOVQV010000227.1 GCA_030628445.1 Phycisphaerae bacterium
CAAGGCGGCGATGCGGTGACGGAACTGGCCAAAGTGCTCGACTACGTCGCCTCGGTGCACCTGAAGGACACCAACGGTAAGTACCAGGACTTTTACTTCCCCACGTTGGGCGAGGGGGTAGTTGATTTTCCGGGCGTCTTGGGGATGCTGTGTGAGCATGGTTTCAGCGGGCCGTACACGCTGGAGCTGGAGGGGATAAAGGGCATCGAGCTGGACGAAGCAGGTCAGCTGGCGCACGTGGCCGATTCCGTCGCCTACTTGCGCCGCATCGGCGCATTCGGCGAGGGCGCCTAGCGCAGACCCGTCGCCCCCTGCCCGCGGTCTTCAATGAACTTGCGCGCCGATTCGAGTGAGTGCTTTATCGTCTCGATAATGGGCAGCTCGTATGGGCATTTTTCTTCGCACTGGCCGCACTCGTTGCACAAAGCTGCCTTTTCGGCGACGTTTTTGGCCGGGCCGGTCAAAACTCGCTGCGTTGGAATCCTTCGGACGAGGCCCTCAAACACCATCGCCTGTATGATCGGGACACCTTGCGGGCAGGGGTGGCAGTATCCGCAGCGGCGGCAAAACAGCTTGCCCAGCTTCGAGGCGATTTGCTCGGCCTCGGTTCTTTCGGCGCCGGTGAGGACATCACCGGATTCCACGATGGGGACGATTTCGGTGATTTCCTCCGGCTGCTCGATTCCGGGGATAGGCACCAGATCCGGATAACCATTGAGGAACTTAAAGGCCAGACGGGCGCTGTCGTATTGACCGCCGCACAGAGGCTTCATCACGATAAAGCCCACCCCGCACCGCCGGGCCTTGGGGATCAGTTCATCTGCAGGTTCGCGAGTGACGAGATTAAACGGGAATTGGATCGTCTCGAAGATGGGTTCTTCGATGAGCTTGATTGCAAAATCAAGACTGTGGGAGCTGAACCCGATGTGCGCGATCTTCCCGGCCTGGCGAGCTTTGATTAGACCCTCCAGCGCGCCGCCCGGTGCGGGCATTGCATTCCATTTCTCCTCATTGCCGACCCCGTGCAGCTGAAACAGATCGATGGTCTCGACGCCCAACTCGACCAGCGCCTGCTCGACGTGGGAGGTGATCCCTTCGGCGCTTCGCCGGGAAGACTTTGTTGCGATGACGAGCCCGTCCCGCCGGCCCTTGATCCCCTCACCGATCTTCCTCTGGCTGTCGGTATACCCGGCGGCCGTGTCGAAGAAGTTGATGCCGAGGTCCATCGCGGCCCGGATCGTCCGCACGGACTGGGCGTCGCTAACCCGTTGGATCGGTATCCCCCCGAAGCCAACCGCGGATACCCGCAGCACTGTTCTCCCTAGTGTCACGTATCGCATGTGTCCGCGCCCATGATACCATCGTCGGCGCTGCCGACATAAGAAAAGGGTGAAATGCACGCTATACGTCTGAGTTACTTATTACTTGACGTTTCTTGCGCAGCAGGGCGTCCTTGCGTCAAGGAAAGATGTCGTACAGTCGTTATTTCTGGGAAGTGTCCCAGACATCTTGCCCCGGAAGCGATCAGAAGCGGTGGGGATGGGGCGTGGCCTTGTGAATTGGCCCGTTCCACCGTTACGGCGCTTAGGGCAGATCTGTAGTTGACAAATGCGGAATTTGCCGTACAATTAACGTTGTTCTGGCACGCTCCAGGAGCGGCGGCGCCGTTGGTGCATATCTTGTACAGGAGACGCGGCGGGCCGAGCCCGGCGGCATTAGTACAGGTCGCCCGGCCGAGTTCCTGAGCGTCTATTGCATGTCATTCTTTGGTCGCTTCGGGCATATCGGGACGGGAACGACAAAGAAAGAACGGAACCTTACGCACGGGATTATCCCGCGCTTAAGAGATACTATAGCACTTCGATTGACCAAGGATGGAAACAGTAGTTGAGCCTTTGTTTTTGGCGAAGGAGGTTGCTATGAAGATGCGAAAGACTGTTTTGGCGCTGCTTGTGATCGGCCTGATCGGCAGCGCAGCCGGCGGCGCCGGTAATCCCTTCTTTACCAGTCCCACCTTTTCATTCGACTGGCAAAGCTTCCAGATGTTCACGCCGGACTCTTACTGGATGCTCCCGATGATATCGGATGACATACTGAGCCCCGCCATGGGCGGTCCGCCGATCGGTTTTCCTTTTCCAGGGCCGCTGCCACCGCCTGGTATCGCCCAAGGGGCGGCGCCAGGACCGTGGGGACCGGGACTGGGCCTGCCCATGCCGGGCGCCGACCTGGACGCCCTGTCGTACGGGACAGACCAGTTCCCCATGCAGGGACAGCGACCGGATATCTGGCACTTCTCGGTCGATCGGTACGCGGCCGGAGTCCCGACCATGACGCCGCCCGATGTGTTCACGGAAGGTGCTTGGGGCCCGGCGTTCGAGGCGGCAGCCGACGTCTTTAAGAACTGGTTCCCCATGTCCGGTAACAATACCGTGTATATGGACGGAGACGGAATGGGCCCGGTTCCCTGGGGCTTGGGCCTTGTCGAGAGCCCGGGCATCGCGCCCGTACCGGGACAGACCACGGACGACAACCTGGACGCCCTCAACATCGACACGCTGCCTCATGAGGTCAGCGGGGTGGCGGTTCCGATCTACTTCTCGATGGATTCGGGTTTCGTCGATCCGTTGACGGGCTTGGCTGACCCCGGCGGCGCCCCGGTCCAGGGCTTCAGCGGCGCCGACATCATGATGGCACAGAACGGGGTACTAAGCATGTACGCC
The DNA here is from genome assembly GCA_030628445.1 of Phycisphaerae bacterium. Lineage (GTDB taxonomy): Bacteria > Planctomycetota > Phycisphaerae > SM23-33 > SM23-33 > DAOVQV01. The sequence continues at coordinate 2,721 of DAOVQV010000227.1, forward strand.
CCGGCCGGTGCCCTCCAGCTGGACGGCCTGGGCCAATTCCCCAACACCGACGACGTCGACGCACTAGTCCTGCTGGAGGACGGCGACGGGATATTCAATCCGAACTTTGACTTCCTGTGCTTCTCGGTTCGTCGCCGCTCGGCCATTATCGGCACCCCGGACATCATTCTGGGCCTGCCTATCGAAGAGGGTGACATACTGCTGGCAATGCCCGGACCAGCACCGGCGCCGGGAATCCTCATCCAGGCTGAGGCCCTGGGCCTGACCACGATGCGCACCCATGGCGGCGGAGTATTTCCCTTTGCCGACGAGCTGGACGCTCTCGACGTCCGTATGCCGATTCTGGGCGACACCAACGACGACGGCGTGATCGACATTGTGGACCTGACGGCGCTGGCGGCCAATTGGTTTAACCCCGCCCCGCCCTGGTGGACCTCGGGCGACTTCGACGGGAACGGTGTGATCGACATCGTGGACCTGACCGCACTGGCGGCCAATTGGTTCACCGTCGGCAGCGCGCCCCCGGTGCCCGAGCCGACAACGCTTGCACTGCTGGCCCTGGGCGGGCTGAGCCTCCTTCGCCGTCGTAGATTCTAAGCGAAGCCAAAGGACAATGGCGGCTGCGGAGTGTGAACACCGCTGGGATGCCAGCGGAACTGCTAGAGCGGATTAGTTTCTCGCTTAATGAACGTGTATTTAAGTCGGGGCCGGCCCAGGTCACTGGACCGGCCCCGATTGTAGATTAAGCGTATCTAACG
>DAOVQV010000313.1 GCA_030628445.1 Phycisphaerae bacterium
ATCATCTTCGCCCTGGTGCTGACGGCGATCTGCCTTACCATTTGGGCGCGCCGCCTGAAGAAGTCCGAATAGGGCGGTTGGGCGTGGACGGATCACAGCTTGGCGACAGCGGCGGGGTGTCGCTACGGGTGGTCATCATCCGGTGTTTCCAGGCTGAACTCTTTGAGCCACTTATCGGCTTCGCCCGGGGATAGCTGTCCAGCGGTCGCCGAGGATGATGCGGGCGGTCTCGAGGCCGATCCGCCTTCGCTGGGCTTCGGCGGACCAGACTCCTTGAGCAGATGGCTCGCGTGATCGCTCGCCGATAGGCCGCGACGGTGTAGTGGTCCCGGGGCGTGCGGGCAGGATCGGGGGACGGTCACTTCTTCTTCGTGTTCTTCTTGCCGCCCGACGCCTCGAACTTCTTCCGCGCTTCGGCCTGGGCCTTCTCGCACCGGGCATGGTAGGGGCCAAGCGGCGTGAGCTCGTACTCGGCGATGAGATCGTCCACCGAAAGGCTCGGATCGAGCGATTCGATCGTCAGCCAGTCGCTCGAGGGGATCCACTGGACGTTGACGCGCTGCCCTTGGACGTACTTGGCCTGGAGCTTGCGCATCTTCGAGATGTGGAAGTCGATCTCGAACAGCTTCTTGTCCAGCGAGATCGTCGCGGAGGTCCACTGTTGGTATTGGCCGGTCTGGGCGATGGTGTCACCGGTGATGTCGTAGATCTTGGCGAACTGTGACATCGTCGACGAGACGACGTAGACCTTGTTCATCCACGCCAGGGCGGACAGCTGGCGGTCGGCGGGATAGGCGCTGGGCCAAAAGATGATCTCGGCGCCCCGTTCGACCATGCCGGCCCAGGCGTCGCGCCAGTTCACGTCGAAGCAGATCTGGACCCCGATCTTCCCGAAGTCGGTCTGGAACACCGGTGGATTCGGATCGCCGGGAACGACGCCCCCCTTCAGCTCGCCCTCGGTAGGGCGGATCTTGTCGAAGCGTCCGATGATCTTGCCCTTCCGGTCGATCACGACGGCGGAGTTGTACTTGGCCTTTCCGATGCGCGTCTTCATCGCGCAGATCACGTAGCAGTCGTGCAGGCGGGCCCACTGGGACAGGCGGCGCGTGGTCGGGCCGGGAACGGTCTCGGCCCCGCGGCGCGAAAAGATTTCCGGGAGGCAGACGATATCCGGCTGGGACGCCGCCGCCTTGTCCAGCCGGAAGAGCGTCTCATCGAAGAAGTCTTTTGTCAGCCGGGCCTGACAGACGGTGGCAATGCGGACGGGCCGGTTCTTGCCCTTCAGATAGCTGCGGTCGATCTTGATCGGCTTGGCCGGCGGCTCGGGCCCCTCGGCGGCGGACAATCGCGAACAGAGCAGCAGCACCAGTATCAGCAGTAGCGCCTTGGTCATCATGGGGGTCTCCATCTTCGGTTCGGTAAGTGAACTGACAGATTCAGGAGTGATTATAGCGGGTCCGGGGTCCATTTGCTGCCTTATAGTCCTGTACAGGTCTGGACGGAGTGCAGCATCAAGAAAGGTAAACCCAGTGTAAACCGAAGCAGGCTACGTCTTGCTGATAGCTCATGGGCCTCCTCGAAGTCAGCCGCCAACGACGCGATGTGTTCTTCGGCAGAGACCGCTGGGCCTACACGAGCCCCAAACGTCTTCGGACATCGTTTGCGGAGACGTCGTCGGGTTCGGAAATAAGCGCCCCTTCCGGCGCGGGCACCGGCCCGGCCAGCAGCGGATCGTCAGTGCGCTGCATCCACGCATCCAACCGTTGTCGCATGTCGGCCAGTACGTCAGCAGAGCCGGGATCCGCTACGATGCTCTTGCACTCCGAAGGATCCAGAACCAGGTCGTACAGCTCCTCACGGTCGAGGGTCTTGTCGGCCCAGCCGGCGGCGATCCAGGTGTCCAGGGAAGATCCCTCGTCCGTGTTGGCCAGGAACGGCTGCTGCCGCTCGGCATAGCGGCGGATGTACTTGTAGCGGCTCGTGCGAACCGCCCGCTGTGGCTCGTAGGCCGCGTGGTAACTGACCTCTCCGTAAACCTCCTCGTGAATCCGCTCGGCCTCGCCGCGAACCAGTGGAAGGATCGACTCGCCCTGCAAATGTCCCGGCCGCTCAATGCCAAGCAAATCGCAGACAGTCGGGAAGATATCGATGTGCGAGACCATCGCATCGACGACCTTGCCGCCGCCGAAGCCGCCAGGCCCGCGAATGATCAGCATCACGCCCATGCCGCGATCGGTCAGAGTGCACTTGCAGCCCGGGAACGGAATGCCGTGGTCGGTAGTGCAGATGACCAGCGTGCTGTCGGCCAGGCCGCGATCCGTCAAGGCCGTCAGGACCTGCCCGACGCCCGCGTCCAACCTGCGGGCGCTGGTACGGAAGGCGGCGAAGTCCGCGCGCGCCTGAGGCGTATCCGGTAAGTGCGC
>DAOVQV010000016.1 GCA_030628445.1 Phycisphaerae bacterium
GATGAAGCAAATCCCCACCATCTGCCCATATTGCGGGTGCGGGTGCACGATCGTGCTTAACGTCCGCGATGGGCGCGTGGTGCAGATCACCGGCGACCCGCGCCTGGGCGTCAACGAAGGAATGTTGTGCGTCAAGGGGCGATTCGGCTTCGATTTTATCAGCCACGAAGAGCGATTGACGCAGCCCCTGATCCGAAAAGACGGCGAGCTGAAGCCGGCCAGCTGGGACGAGGCGCTGGAGCTGGTCTCCGAGCGGCTGGGGCAGATAAAAGAGCAGTTCGGCCCGGATGCTATAGGCGGGCTAAGTTCGGCCAAATGCACCAACGAAGAGAACTACATCTTTCAGAAGTTCATGCGTGCGGTTATCGGAACGAACAACGTCGATCACTGTGCGCGTCTGTGTCACGCCTCGACGGTGGCGGGACTGGCCCGGGCCTTTGGGTCCGGTGCGATGACGAATTCGATCGAGGATTTCGACGTCGCCGATTGCATATTCGTGATCGGATCGAACACCACGCAGTGCCATCCGATTATCGGCTCTGCCATCAAACGCGCGGTCCGGCAGCGCGGTGCGGCGCTGATCGTGGCCGACCCGCGGTCGATTGAGCTGACCCAATTCGCGGACATCCACATGCAGCAGAAGGGCGGGACCGATGTGGCGCTGATCAACGCCATGATGCACGTGATTCTGCGTGACGGGCTTCAAGACAAGCAGTTCATCGCCGAGCGGACCGAGGACCTCCAGCAGCTTCGCCGGGCCGTCGAACCGTACATCCCGCAGCTCGGCGAGAAGATAACCGGCGTACCGGCGGATGACATCGTTCGGGCCGCACGTATCTACGCCCAGGCCCGACCCGCTTCGATCGTATACTCGATGGGAATCACGCAGCACACCACGGGCACCGACAACGTCCTGTCGCTGGCGAACCTGGCGATGTTGACCGGGAACGTCGGAAAACCCGGCGCCGGCGTCAACCCCCTGCGAGGACAGAACAACGTCCAGGGCGCATGCGATCTGGGCGCCTTACCGGACGTCTATCCGGGGTATCAGAAGGTTGATGACGAGAAGGTCCGGGCGAAGTTCGAGGGCACCTGGGGCGCGAAGCTGTCTGGGAAGGTTGGGCTGACCGTTGTGGAGATGATAAACGCTGCGGCCGAGGGCAAGCTCAAGGCGCTGTATATCATGGGCGAGAATCCCATGCTGTCCGACCCGGACGTCACCCACGTCGAAGATGCGTTGGGCAACCTCGATTTCCTTGTCGTTCAGGACATTTTCCTATCCGAGACAGCACAACTGGCCCACGTGGTTCTCCCGGCGGCGGGCTTTGCGGAGAAGGACGGGACGTTTACCAACACAGAGCGGCGCGTTCAATGTCTCCGCAAGGCGATCGACGCACCGGGCGCCGCGCGGGCAGATTGGGATATCACGTGCGATCTCGCCCGCCGCATGGGGGACGAGATGTCCTATGAATCGTCGTCGGGGATCCAAGATGAAATCGCCGCGCTTACCCCCAGCTACGGCGGGATTACCCACAAGCGGCTGGAAGGTGGGTCTTCGTTGCAATGGCCTTGCCCGGACGCCGATCATCCCGGGACGCCGTATCTTCATAAGGGGCGCTTTGCACGCGGGCTGGGTAAGTTCCACGCCGTCGAGTTCATCCCGCCCGCTGAGCTGCCTGACAACGATTATCCGTTCCTGCTTTCGACGGGACGGATCCTTGAGCATTTCCACACAGGTACGATGTCGCGCCGGTCGGGTGTTCTGGACGAGCTGGTCCCGGCCGGGGTCATCGAGATACACCCCGACGACGCCGAGCGCGTGGGGATCAAAGACGCCCAGTCGGTTCGGGTCACGTCGCGCCGGGGGCAGATTGAAATCGCAACTCGTCTCACCGATTGCGTCGCGCCGGGATCGGTATTCCTTGCGTTCCACTACCGGGAGGCCCCGGCCAATCGGCTGACGATAGCTGCCCTTGACCCGGTGGCGAAGATTCCCGAGTTCAAGGTCTGCGCCGTGCGGATCGAACGTTGCGGACCTGCTGATACTGTGTCCGCGACCAAACAGAAGGAAGGATAAAGATGATCATCAACGTGCATACCCACGTGTATACCAATCCCGCCAAGCCCGACAGCGACGAACTGTTCGTCTCGCAGATGCCCGTCCCCAAGGCCGTGCAGCAGTGGCGCGACAGAGGCGTGGACCACGTCTGCGTATGTCCGGGCGGCCGGCTGACAAAGGGCAAGGAGCACGACAACGGTAACGACGTGGTCGAGTCGCTTTGTGCGGACTATGGTGACTTCTTTATCGGCTTCGGGCGCGTCAGGCCTGAGAAAGACAAACCTGAGTATATCGACGAGCTGGCCGACCGCGGTTTCAAGGGGCTGAAGTTCATCGCTCCGCTCGTTCCTTACGACGACGAGAGCAGCTTCCCGTTTTACGAGAAGGCGTCGAAGCACGGTTTGGTTTGCTTGTTCCATTTGGGTTGGCTTGGGCACAGGCCCGGACGACGGGCCGACCACGTAATCCGCGTCGCCAACATGCAGCCGGTCCATCTGGACGCCATCGCACGCTACTTCAGCGAGCTGAAGCTGGTAGGGGCACACTTTGGCGGACGGGCGTACTGCCTCCAGGCCGTTACCATCGCCCGATGGATGCCGAACGTCTACTTCGACCTTACCGGCGGGATCATCCGCCGCCTGCCGTGGCCGTTTCTTCAGATGCTCTTCGGGCAGCAGAAAGAGGAGTCGCTGGTCGATGACGAAACGGTGCTTGACGGGCGCGTGATGGAAAAGATTATCTTCGGGTCCGACAACGCCCTCCCGGACGTTTTTCTGACGTTCTACAAGAATCTCATGGAAAGGTTCGATGCGCCTCCCCAGATGCAGCAGGCGGTGATGGGCGATACGCTGGCCGGGCTGCTGGGGCTCTAGATCTGCCCCACCGAGCTGGGGGACTTTCCATCGTTTGTCCTGTCAGGCGGGTCCTATAATTACATTGAGCAACTACGAGGGGCTCTCCCCCTGGCCCCTCAAGGGTCGGCGGCGGTTTGGTCCTCCTTTCCCCCCGCCGACCCGCCTTATGCAGATCGCCTGAAGGGGCGCCGCAACGGGGGTGATTGAAGCTGCTTGGGGTGTGGTGGTTTCCCGCGAAACGGCGGGCTTGCGGCGCAAATGACGATCTTGAGCACTTTAAGGTTTAATGTTCCGGTGATCCCCCAGCGAGGACAAGGCTGACAAGGAAGGCGAAGCAGATCCCGTCGGGATCGATGCAGCATGACGAAGCCAGCCGACCCCGCAACCGGCCAGGACGGAACAGAAAATCTTAAATTGCTCCAGCCGATCAATCGGGCCCCGCGGGGCGGGATGGCGAGCTACTCTTGCATCAGTTCGCGGATGCGCTGGCGGGCGAATCGGATGTTGGACTTGTTGAAATGCTCGTGCTCAAGCGCCAGTCGGTAGCACTCGATGGCCTTGTCCTTCTGCTGGAGGCGCAGGTCCCAAGTCGTTGCAGCTTGGAACCGGGCCGGTTTGGTGATGTTCGGGTCCCACTGCCAGGCGCGCTGGTACCACTGCACCGACCGGACGTTCTCGTTGAAGTACTCTTTGTAGATCTCCCCGATGTAGAAGGCGGCCAGGGCCACCTTGGTCGACCGAGGGTATTTCCCCACCAATTCACGGAGCAGGGCCAGGGCTTGGCGCTGTTTCTTGTAACTGGTGGTCACGAAGATGCGCAGGATTCCTTTCCCGTCTTCGTGCAGCTTCAAGGCCCTCTTATACATCTGATCGGCTTCCGGTATGACCTCGACGGGTTCTATGTCCGGCCCGGGCATTTCGGCGTCCCGGAAGTACATGTAAGTGTGAACCTGGTCGAATCGGGCCTTGAGGTTCTCCACTCGCCGGGTCTTGTAGGAAACCGGGTCCCGCCGCTGGTAGAACTCCGCCAGTTCCGCCACGGCGTTGGTGTATCGCTTCCGGGCTGCGACGGCGTATTCCACCAGCAGTCCCTCATCGGTCTGAGCCAGCGACTCGCCTTCCGGCGGGAGGATCTGGGGCAGGTCCGCCCATGTGAAAGTCTGGGCCGTCCGGAGGTTCTCCGTCTCCTTGACCGCCCAATTGCGTTTGTCCATGTTGCCTGTCTTTTCGTAGTAGGTTTGCAGGACCTTCAGGCGGAACTCATAGTTGATGCGTGCTGATTCGACAGCTGTGACAGCCGCGACCTCTTCCGCATCGTCGGGGTTCACCGCCAGGACCTTCGGGGCCGTGCCCTGCGTGGTCTTCGGTACCGTAGGCTTCATGTCACAGCCCGCTTGCAGGGACACAAGCACGGACAGGAATGCGATCAGCCCAACTGTTCGCTTCATCGGATCCGCTCCTTATGCTGTCAAATCATCCGCCAAGGCACTGGTATTATGGACCGCTTCGCCCGGACGTGCAAGGACCAGGCCGGTGAGTTTGTCCCAAGCCCGGGCGCCGCCGACGGGGGTAGATTATTGTCCGTGGAGGGTGTTTTTGCAATAGCTGCTTGTCGGGGACGCCCGGTGGGTGGTAGAAGTTGCTTGGCGGGAAGCAATTGTCAACGTAATCATTTCTCTGTATCTTTATCCTGTGCGATCCGCTGGCTTTGGGGTCGATTCCCAGCTGGCGGGCGTCAGCAGAAGGAGAATCCGAATCATGAATCTGAAGATGCTTATATTGACCGTAGTTGCGGCGGGTCTGGGTCTTGGCGCCAGTGGGTGTCTCGTCCCGGAGTCCGATTTGGCGCAATGCCAGGCCGAGCTGGACGAGTCCAAGGACTATGCAGCGAGTTTGCGCGCCCAAATAGCCCAGACCAAGAAGGCCCATTCGAAGGAACTGACAGCCCTGAATGATCAGCTCCAGGTGGCCAGGACGCATGTGTCCGAGGCCAACGAGCAGATAGCGGCCCTGACGAAGGAGCGGGAGGACGCCGTTAGCGAACTTAAGGCCGCTCGTGTGAAGACGGAGTCGCTCACCGACCAGCTCGCCCATCGCGATAAGCAACTGGCGCAGCTCCGCAGCGAGGTGAGCAGGGCGCAGGAGAAGGTGTTGGACCTGGAGTTGCAGGTTAAAACGCTCCAGGCCGACCTCGCCAAGCCCAAGCAACCCGCAGCGGCTCCGGCCGCCTCGACGGCGCCTAAATGAGCCCGGCCGCGCAGGCGGCGCGGATTATGGCTTTGGGGACATGGGGTGGGCGCGGTCGTATATTTTCTTCAGTTGGCTTCGAGAGACGTGGGTGTAAATCTGCGTGGTCGAGAGGCTCTCATGACCGAGCATCTCCTGGATGCTTCTTAGGTCCGCTCCGGCGCTGAGCATGTGTGTTGCGAAGCTGTGGCGCAGGACGTGTGGCGAGACGTTGGCGGGTATCCCGGTGGTCTTGAGGTACTTGTCGAATATCCGGCGAATGGATCTCCCAGAGAGGCGCTTTGCAAACCTGTTCATAAAAAGCGCACCCCGCCGGGAAACGTCCGGCGCCTCGCAACGTTTTACCAGGTAGTTGCGAATTGCCTCCAACGCCTTCGTCCCAAGGGGAACTATCCGTTCTTTCTTGCCCTTACCGCGGATACGCAGTGTCTCGGAGAACTCGTCTATGTCTTCGATGTTCAAAGCCACCAGCTCGCCGATGCGGAGCCCGGATGAGTAGATGGTCTCCAATATCGCCCGATCTCGCGCGCCGCTGAGCGTCTGGCGGTCCGGGGCGTCCAGCAGGGCGCCGACCTGTTTCGGGTCGAGGTACTTGGGCAGACGTTTGTCCTGTTTGGGTGTGCGGATGCCGGCCAGCGGCGACGTCTCGATCGCGCCGAGACGAGCCAAGTACTTGTAGAAGCTTCGCAGCGATGCCAGCTTGCGTGCCAAAGTGGACTTGGAATATTCAGCGCTGCGCATGTTCGCCAAGTACGCCCGTATGTCCACGTGCCCGACCGAAAGGATGAACTTGCGGACGGTATTCGGGGGCGGGGGTTTGGCGTTCTTGTTCTTGGGGGCGGCTTGGGCATTTCCTTGCGTTGTGATGAGGAATTGAACGAACTGCCCCAGGTCCGTCCGATAGGAACGGATTGTGTGCGCAGAGAAGTTCTTTTCGGTTTCGAGGTGCTCAAGAAACTGCTCAATGAGCGCTATTCTTCGCATGGCGGTTCCCTTGGATTAGACTCGGGCGACGTTCAGTTCAACCAGCACTTGGTCTGCGTGGTTTGAGCCTTCAGGTCGGGCTGGGCGACCAGTAACAACGAGAGACTGTCGGACAAATGAGGAACCGACAATCACCCAAACCCCGGCCACTCACTGCGATTTCGAAGCTCTTGGCTGCGAAATCTCACCCACTGTCGCCTCTTGGAATCGCCGATGTCAGCAAAAGGGGTACGTGTGGTGGGACTTGACTCGATCTAACATCTTTATGTTCGGTCATGTTACGCCTTTCTTTTTTTACAGAGGTTGGCGCTTTCCCCTGGGGTCGGGTTTAACATCTCTACCTGATTCTATCGACTTTCGCGCCCGCAAATCTCCAGCAAAGCTTCAGGACGGAAAGGTCCGAGGAAACCCGCGCGGTGTGAATCTTGTCGGTGCATCCCGGCGCAGACGTGACAGCGCAGCCGTTTTGGTTATTTGATTTATACCCGCCTCAGCAAGTACAATGCTCCTCCAACCAGCGTGTTAGGAGAAGGTAAAATGCCCAGATACTTCTTGCCGTCTCTCGCAGTAACATTGGCGGTGCTGTTCGCAGCCCCCGCCGTCTGCGAGGCCCAAAACTATGGCGTCGCCAAGGACCTGGCTCGCAAGGCCGTCAGGGCCGCCGAAGGGAAGCGCCCCGCCGAACCGGAACCGCAAAAACCAAAACGCCCATCCACCAAGCCCACCAAGGCCCCCCCCACCGACGAGCAAACTCCACCTGAGATCGAAGCTCCTCTCCGTGCCGACATACGCGAGGGGGTCGCGGAAATGCCCCTGATCGACGCGCACGCGCACTATGGAGGTGAACATCCCAAGACACTGGCGTGGATGGCCCAGCAGAACGTCAAGGTGCTGAACATCTGCGTTGGCGGCCGTAGCGAACGCTGGCGCAAACAGGCCGAACTGTATCGCCGATGCGCCGAACAACACCCGGATCGTTACGCCTGGGTTACCAGCTTCACTCTACCGGACTTCAAGGATCCCAAGTACGCCGAGAAGGTCATCGAAGATCTGAAGCGGGATTTCACCGACGGGGCCGTCGGCTGCAAGGTCTGGAAGTCGGTCGGGATGTTCATCAAAAAGCCCGATGGGGCGCACCTGCAGATCGACGATCCGATCTTCGAGCCGATCTTCAGTTGGCTGGAGGCCGAGGGGCACACGCTTGTCGTCCACGTTGCCGATCCGATTGGCCGCTGGAGGCCGTTGGATGAAAAGGACCCGTATTACGACCTCTACAAGAAGACTCCCAGGGGACAGATGTATGGCCGGGAAGGCGTGCCGAGCCACGGCGAGATCCTCGCGTCCCGGGACCGGGTCATCGAGCGGCACCCGAAGCTGCGCGTGGTTGGATGCCATCTGGGATCGATGGAGCACGACCTGGGCGAACTGGCCAAGCGGTTCGATAAGTACCCCAACTTCGCCGTCGATACCTCCGGTCTCAGGCGGATCACCGCTTTGGCTGCCCACGACCGCGAGAAGGTTCGGGGGTTCTTCATCAAGTACGCCGACCGGATCATGTACGGCTCGGACCGCCATGCTAGCGGCCAGTTGAAGATGAACGAGGAGGAGTTGGCCGAGTCGCTTGGTGAGCTGAAGCACGCGTTCTGCGTCGGATGGGACTACTACGCCACGGACAAGGTCTTCATGCTCAAGGGCCACCAATGCCCCGGACTTGCCCTCCCGCCCGACGTAGTGAAGAAGATATTCTACACCACCGCCAAGAAGTGGCACCCGGGTCTGTAGGCGAGGCGTCCAAGACGACGGCGGCGATTAACGAGACGAAAGCGAGGACCGTCATGACCTATATTGATGCGCACATGCACTATGCGGGGGAACGTCCGGAGGTGATCAAGTGGCTCGCCCAGGAAGACTGTAAGCTGCTGAATATCGGTGGCGCCGATCATCACGGCGAGGCGTACCGCCGACTGGCCAAGCAGCACCCGGACAGATACGCCTGGTGCACAAGCTTCCAGCTGGAGGGCTTCGAGGGACCGGACTATGCAGATAAGGTAATCGAGGGCCTCAAGAAGGACTTCGCCGACGGGGCCATTGCCTGCAAGGTCTTTAAGCGCCTTGGAATGAAGCTACAGGATGCCCAGGGCAAGTACGCCCAGATCGACGACCCTATCTTCGATCCGATCTTCAGTTGGCTGGAGGCCGAGGGGCACACGCTGCTCGTCCATGTGGCCGACCCGATTGGGCGCTGGAAGCCGCTGGATGAGAAGGACCCGTATTTCGAGTACTTCGAAAAGACTCCCGAGGGACAAATGTGCAACCGGGAGGGTGTTCCACACCACAGCGATATCCTCGCTGCCCGCGACCGGGTCATTGAGCGTCACCCGAAGCTGCGCGTCGTTGGCGCGCATCTGGGCAGCCTGGAACATGATCTGGACGCCCTCGCCAAGCTGCTCGATAAGTACCCCAACTTCGCCGTCGACACATCCGGCGTCAGACGGATCGTCAGTTTATTCCTTACGGGCCGTGATAAGGTGTGGGAGTTCTTCATCAAGTACCAAGATCGGATCATGTACGGTTCGGACAGGTCCGTTCGCGATCAGCTTGAAATGAGCGAGGAGAAGTTTCAGGAATCGTTCGGCGAGCTTAAGGCGGCTTTCCGGTCCGGGTGGGATTACTACACTACTGACAAGACCTTCACGCTGAAGGGGTACGAGGTGCGCGGCCTGGGCTTACCGCAAGACGTGCTGAAAAAGTTATTCTACACCAACGCCAAGAAGTGGTACCCGGGTATCTGAATAGAATGTGACTGGGGGCGTCGCCTGCTGCTACTGACCGGCTTTTCGCCGGGAAGCGATGGGGGCACGGCGGGCGGGGCCGAAGGGCGGCGACGTGACCTTCAGCACCGGCGCTGCCTGTCGTCTCTTGTACTCACTCGCCTGTATCATCTCTATCACCTCCCGCGTCTGCTCTGCGTCGAGACCTTCGCCGACGATCTGATCAAAGTCCTTCGCCTCATCGACGTAGCGGGTGAGGATCGCATCGAGAAGCTCATACGGCGGGAGCTTCTCCTGGTCGGTCTGATCGGGCTTCAATTCGGCGCTGGGCGGTTTGGTGATGGTGCTTTCGGGGATGCGCTGGGGGGTCTTTTCGTTGATGAACCGGGCCAGCTTGTACACGAGCGTCTTGGGCACGTCGCCGATGACGCCCAGGCCACCGCACATGTCGCCGTATAGCGTGCAGTATCCGGTGGCAAGCTCGGACTTGTTCCCCGTCGCCAGCGGGAGGTGTCCAAGTGCGTTTGAAAAAGCCATGATGATGTTCCCCCGTATCCGGGCCTGGATGTTCTCATCCGTCACGCCCGGCGCATCTTTCGGGAAGTGTCCGGTAAGGGCGTCCTCGTAGGCTCGGTGAATCTGTTCGATTCCCACCTCGATCAGCTTGATTCCCAGCGCCTCAGCCAATTCCCTGGCATCGGTGAGACTACCCTCGCAGCTGTATCGCGAGGGTAAGACCAGGCCCAGGACGTTCTGCGGCCCCAACGCCTCACTCGCCAGCGCCGCGGTGACAGCTGAGTCGATTCCCCCCGAGATGCCCAGCACCACGGAGCAAAACCCGCACTTACGCACGTAATCGCCCACCCCAAGCACCAGCGCCCGATACAACTGCTCCAGCTCGCCGCCTGTAGGTTCGCACCGTCCGGGCGGACCGTCCGTATCGACCACGAGCAGGTCCTCGTCGAACCCCTTGCACCGCCCGAGCAATGTCCCATCCGCCGAGATCGCCACGCTTGCCCCGTCGAAGACAAGCTCGTCGTTCCCTCCGACCTGGTTGACGTAGACGACCGGGGCGCCCGCACTGATCGCCTGGCGGCGCAGCAGCTCTTCGCGGGTCGCCCCCTTGCCCAACTGGAACGGGGAGGCTGTGACGTTGACGATGATCTCTGCGCGGGCGTCGCGGAGGCGGGTAACCGGGCGGGACGCATCCGGCGGGTCTTCGCAGATTATCACGCCGATCCGCTTCCCTGCGACGAGCATCGTTTCTGGCGGCGGGCCCGGGCGGAAGTACCGCCTCTCGTCAAAGACGTCATACGTCGCCGGGGAGGTTTTCACGTGCACGGCCGCCACTTTACCACCTTCAAGCAAGGCGACGGCGTTCTCCAGCGGCGCGCCGGGCGTATCGGCGGCGGGTCTTGCGAACCCGACCAGCGCTGCGGTCTTGCGGGACTTGTCCGCCAGGGCCTCGACCGCGCGGACCGAAGCGGCCACCAGGTCGGACTCACTGAGCAGGTCCCCCGGAGGATATCCGGTCAGGGCCAGTTCGCTGAAAACGACAAGCTCTGCGCCGTCTCGCTCGGCCTGGACGATACAGCGGCCGATCTTCTCGGTGCTGCCCGATACGTCGCCCACGGTTGGGTTGATTTGTGCCAAGGCTATCTTCATGGCGTCGCGCTCACCAGGTCAATCACCGGACAATATTGCAGTTCTGCGTCCCGTTGGCAACAGGTTTGCGGGGCGGGCGAAGGTGGGGGGAGCTGTGGCGTGCGGGCATCGGTCATTTGTCGCCACGGCCCTTTTATTACGAGATTAATCGAGGACACAAGAAAGTTGGCGAATTGATCGGACAAATGCATTGAACTTTGTGACTTCTCTGCTAGCATTTCCGCGTGTATGTAGTCACCGTGGCCTGTCTTTGGACTAATGGAGCCTCGTTCAGTTATTGGGAGTACGATTATGTCGGATCCGCGCGTTGCAATGAACCCGAACAGGATAGTTCAGCATCTGGGTATTGCGCCCGGGCAGTTCACCAAGGCCCTCCTGATCAAGTTCATGGAGGATAAGAACGTCAGGATGGTGAACTTCCGCTATGTGGGCGGAGACGGGAAGTTAAAGGCCCTGAGCTTTCCCATCAGTTCGAAGCAGCAGGTGGAACGTCTGCTGTCGACGGGCGAGAGGGTGGACGGTTCGAGCCTGTTTTCGCACCTGGATCCCGGGTCGAGCGACCTGTATGTCGTACCTCGGTTCCGGACGGCTTACGTGAATCCGTTTTGCGGCGTCCCGGCCGTGGACATTCTTTGCAGTTACTACACGGGCGACGGCGCCCCGCTGCCCAGCTCGCCGGAGAACGTCCTGCGGACAGCCCACGAGGCGTTGCGAAAGAGCACCGGAATGAGCATGGAGGCAATGGGTGAGCTTGAGTACTACGTCTTCTACGAGCCGGACGATTCCTACCCCGTCCCGGCCCAAAGTGGTTATCAGGGAGCGGCCCCGTTCGCCAAATGCGCCTGCTTCCGATGCGAAGCCATGCAGGCCGTCACGCAAGCGGGCGGAATCATAAAGTACGGCCATTCGGAAGTCGGGGCTATTCGCGTCGACGGCCGCGCCATGGAGCAGCATGAACTTGAGTTCACCGCCGTGCCCGTTGAAGACGCCGCCGATCAAATCGTCGTCGCCAAGTGGCTGCTCAGAATGGCCGGTCACAGGCACGGCATGACGGTGACGTTTGCACCGAAAATCCTTGGCGGGCACGCAGGCAGCGGGATGCACATCCACAGCAAGCTTATGGATGGCGGGAAGAACGCCTTGGTCGACGGCGCGACCCTCAGCGACGTGGCCAAGAAGACCATCGCCGGGTACCTGGACCTCGCCGGGTCGCTTACGGCGTTCGGTAACACGGTTCCGACATCGTACCTGCGGTTGGTCCCCCATCAGGAGGCCCCGACGAACGTCTGCTGGGGCGACAAGAACCGTTCGACGTTGGTGCGGGTCCCGTTGGGGTGGCTCGGAGACGTCGGCGATATGATCAGCCACGCCAATCCGCAAGAGAAAGGCGGCGCCCCGACCGGCGGCGAGAAGCAGACGCTTGAATTTCGCTGCCCGGACGGGTCGGCGAATATACATCTTCTGCTGGCCGGACTGTGCGTCGCGGCCCGTCACGGCCTGGAGATGCCCGACGCCCTGGCCCTGGCCGATAAGCTCTACGTTGACGTGAACATCTTCCA
>DAOVQV010000101.1 GCA_030628445.1 Phycisphaerae bacterium
CGTCAGGATCGTAAAGGCCGCTAGAATCCCGCTACCCAGCAGAGCGGCCAGCAGCTGATACGGCGTGCACGTCGAGGTGAATATCCCAACCGACACGAACGCCGAACCCAGCAGGACCATCCCCAGATATCCCATAACGGCCACGCCGAGGTCGGGCTGGCCGAATAGGATCATCAGCACCAGGAACACCGCCGTGCCCCCCAGAAACATCAGGTAAAACGCCATCACCCCGAGGTACTTACCCAGAATCACCTGTGCGTCGGTAACCGGTGCTGTCAGGAGCGTCTCAATGGTCCCGCTGCGGAATTCTTCGCTCAGAAGCCTCATGGTAAGGAGCGGGACGGCGAAAACCATCATGTACCCCATCGCGTCGAACAGCGGCCTCAGCGACGCCTCGTTCCCGGGCACGAAGATCGCATAGAAAAACCAAAGTGCGTTTGCAGAGAGGAACACCGCGCCGACCACGTAGGCGAGCGGAGAAAAGAAATACGCCGCAAGTTCTCGTCGAGCCAGGACGAAGGTCTTTCGCATCGAGACGCTCCTTTATCCTTGCGCCAAGCGTTCGCCGAACTTGACGTTCTGTTCGTACGTGATCTGGACGAAGAAATCCTCCAGCGATCCGACCTCGCGTCGCAGCTCCCGAAGCTTCCATCCCTTCTCGGCGGCGAGGGTGAACACATCCGTCCGGGCATCGGCGTCGCGGTCGGACTCTATGACCAGGCGAGTCCACCCGCCGGTCTTGACGGCCTCGACGGTCCGGACGCTGGGCAGGTTCGCCACGGCGCCGCTGAGGGCGTCTTGCTCGGCGCCCTTCAGCTCGGTGATGAGCCGGGATGGCCCCAACACGCGCTGGCGAAGCTCGCCGGGCGTTCCGGTCGCGGCGATTCTCCCGGAGGCGATGATGATAAGGTGGTCGCAGGTCTGTTCAACCTCGGCCAGGATGTGACTGGACAGGATTACCGTGTGATCCTCACCGAGCTGCCTGATCAGTCCTCTCATCTCCCGGATCTGGGCCGGGTCCAGCCCGATTGTCGGTTCGTCTAGGATCAGCACCGGCGGGTCGTGCAGCAGGGCCTCGGCCAGGCCCACTCGCTGCTTGTACCCGCGTGAAAGCTCGCCGAGGCGGCGGGATGTCATATCCTCCGGCTGTGACAACCAGCAGCGCTCGGCGGCGCGGTCGACGGCGACCTTGCGGTCCTTGCGAGGGATGTCGCGCAGTGCGGCCCGGAACATCAGCAACTCGCGGACGCGCATCTCGGGATACAGGGGGACGGACTCGGGCATGTACCCGACCTGGCGGCGGACCTCCAACGATTCGCCCAGCACGTCGTGTCCGGCGACCGTTACCTTCCCGCTGGTGGCAGGTAGGTAGCAGGTCAGGATCTTCAGCGTGGTGCTTTTTCCGGCCCCGTTAGGTCCCAGAAAGCCCACGATCTGTCCCTGCGAGACGTGGAAGGAGATGTCGTCAACGGCCAGTATGTTCCCGTACCATTTCGTCAGATTCTTCACGTCGATCATATGCACACTTCCCAAGAGCGGCCCGGCGGGCCGACAAGGGCCTTCGTTCCGTCCTTGCCCTGTTGTTCCATGCTACGTGCAGGCGCCCATTCGTACCGCGCGATCCCCGACGCCGTCATTAATTGTAGAGGAGATATCTCTAGACGCACAGGCGCCGGTTGTCAAGGGTGCCCTGAGCTTACCTTGACGGAGATTTTGACTTGTGGGTTCGGCGGGGTAGACCTAAGATCGTCCCACATGTTGTCATTCGCTGGAGAAGGAAGGATGGATCGCCGGATTCTTTTGGTGTCCCTTGTGGTGCCGGCGCTTCTGGTCAGTGAAGGACTGGGCCGGTCCGGCGCCCAGGTATCGCGCCCGTCGGATGATCGTTTAGCAGCAGCCCGGGAATATGTCGCCGGCTCCGATCGGTATCTCCACCACGACAAGCTTCGCCGCGGAATGCGGGGGTACGGCCTGACCGTCCTTACCGGGACCGAGATCGTCAAATTCGACGCCGAGGTCATATCTGTTCTGACCAACATGGCGCCCCATCAGGACGTAATCTTAGCTAGGCTGTCAGGGCAGGGGTTGGAGCAGACGCGGATTATTTCCGGCATGAGCGGGTCGCCCGTCTACGTCCGCGACCCGGTGGACGGGAAAGACAAGCTGATCGGCGCGGTGGCGTTCAGCTGGTCGTTTCAGAAGCAACCGCTTTGCGGGATCCAGCCGATTACGCAGATGCTGGCGGGAAGCGGGCTGTTTGACCCGGCGCCGGAATCCGACGACAGCGCGGCCGCAAGTTCCGCGCCACCAGGAGCCGCACCCGCCGCCGCGACGGCGCAGTACTTGGCGGCAGCGCTGAACCCACGCAAAATCGATTTCGCCTCCCTCCCACGAGCCAAATCAAACGGTCCTGCTCGGGCCACGCCGACGGCCGCGCCGCAACTTGTCCCGCTTTCGACGCCCTTGATGGTCTCCGGATCGACCGCCAAAACCTTGTCGCTGCTGGGCGATTACTTCCGTCCGGTGGGATTAGTTCCGGTAGCCTCCGGCCGTGCTTCCCAGGCCGCCATCACCGAAGGCGCCAAGCTTGAGCCCGGTGCGGTCGTGTCGGTTCCGCTGGTCACCGGTGACGTGGATTGGTACGGGGCAGGGACGGTCACCGAGGTGGTGGGCGATCGGGTTCTTGGGTTCGGCCATGGGCTTTTCGCCCAGGGCGAGATAGGGCTCCCCATGGGCACCGGTTATGTCCATACCGTCGTGTCCAGCATGTGGACGAGCTTTAAGGTCTTCTCCACGCTTGAGATAACCGGTGCGCTGGATCGCGATGAGTACGTCGGCGTCGCAGGGCGCATCGGCGAGAAACCCAAGATGATTCCCATGACCGTCAACATTGCATGGGCCGATCAAGCCCGCACCCAGCAATACAACTACAACATCTGCCGACATCGCCGCCTGACCACGACACTGGCGCAGTTTCTTGTGCACGAATCGACCTGGTCTTGGCGCCAGCTGCCGGAGCATCACACCCTTCGCTATTCGATCGAGGTCGACTTCGGGGCGCTGGGGACCTATCAGGTGAGCAACATAAGCGCCGAGATGGATGCGTTCGAGGTCGCTTCCGATGCGGCCCGGCCGATCTGGGCATTGCAGAACAACCCGTTCGACCCGCCCGTCGTCCCCCGGAAGATCAGTCTGGATGTAACGGTTGAAGCCCGGCCGCGAATCGCCGAGCTGGTTGATTTCAAACTGGACGGTAATGTCTACCGGCCGGGGCAGATCGTAACCGGTAAGGTCGCGTTGCGTCCGTTCCGCAAACCGCGCGAAGTGCACGATATCACCTTCCCGCTGCCGAAGGACCTGCCCGAAGGTAAGTACACGATCGTCGCTTGTGACGCCCGGGGTGCACTGACCCACCAGCAGCAGGAAGCCCCGCACCTTTTCGACCCGCGCAGCACGGGCGAGCTTTTCGAGGCGCTTAAGCTTGTGGTCAAGAACAGAACCGACCGCATCTACCTGCGGATGCCCCTGCAGACCGGCGGGATAGCGCTGCAGCAGCGCGAGTTGCCTCAGCTTCCCGACAGCAAGGCCCGCATGATCCGTGAGGCGGACATCCCGCGAACCCACAAATTCACGGACGTCCTGGTTCAACCGGTCCCGGCCGAGTACGTCATCAGTGGCTCGGCCCGAGCGAGCTTCACGGTTAAGCTGCGTCCGACAGAAACGCTGCTGCATTAGCTAAGAGCCCCTAACAGAATGAGTCGCGCCCTGCGTTGTGACGCCAATGAGATGGATACAAGGGGCAACGACGATGATATACGGCTCTAAGGAGTTAGACAACATGAGGTGCTGGACAATATGGGCACTTGCTATCTTCGCCTCGGCGGCCCCGGCTGTGACGCCGGGCAAATGGACGCACTCCGCGGAGGCCCACTTCGCCAAAGGCGAGTTTGAATCGACCGTGGTCAGCTCGCTGGGGCAGATTCGCCTGGGACGCGCGATCGAGGTCCTCGCCGGTTCCGACGTTGCCCCGCCGGTCGTCTCAGCCGTCGCCGTCATCGATAAGACCATCTACCTGTCCAGCGGCTCCAGCAACGTTATCTACAGGATTCACGGTGAAGACCTCAAGCCATTCGCTACGCCGCCGGGGACGATGGTGGCGACGCTCCTGGCGACTGAGTGGGGACTGCTTAGCGGTACCGGCGGGACCGGGGCGGGGATATATCGTATCGATGAGGAAGGTAAGCCCGAACGCCTCTGGTCCGACGATCAGATAAAGTACGTCTGGGCGATCGCCGAAGGGCCCGAGGGCAGCCTCTATGCAGCGACGGGTCCGGGTGGGCAGGTTTTCGCAATCAAAGCGACCGGCGAGGCCGACTGCATCTACCAGGCCGATAAGAAGCTGGCGAAGAACATCCTGTCTCTGATTCGTTCGCCTTCCGGTCTGCTCTACGCCGGGACCGACGAGACAGGTCTGGTGCTCGAGATAAACCCGCAGACCAAATCCTCCCGCATCTTGCTGGACGCCGATGAAAAGGAGGTCTCGGCCCTGTTGCTCGACGATGATGGTGGGCTTTATGTGGGCACTTCCGACGCCGCCAAGGCTAGAGACGATGGCGCGGCCGCTCCAAGTAATACCAAGGCCGGTAAGGCGCCAAAGACCGCGCCGACGCCGCAGGCGACAACCCAGCCGACGAGCATCCCAGCCGAAAACGACCCCGCCTGGTCCGAGCAGCAAAACCCTCGCCAAGACGAACCGCACACCCCCGCTGCGCAAGAAGGACAACGCGACCCCGCCGAGACCTTACCAACCCGCCCCCAACCGGAGGTCATCAAGCGACCCAGTGTCACCAAGCCCACCGGTAAGGGAAACGCCGTCTACTACATCCAGCTGGACGGGCTGGTGCGAACGATCTTCCGCAGGCCCGTCACGGTCCTGTCGATGCTGGGCGTCGGCGATAAACTGCTGCTGGGGACGGGCAACGGCGGGGACATCTACGCCGTAACGACCGACGGCGATGAGATAGCCAAGATCGCCGACACGGACGCACGGCAGGTCACTGCACTGGCGCAAGGCCCGGACGGGCAGATCATTTTCGCCACGGCCAACAAGGGCTCTGTCGGATTGCTTGGGGCCGGGTTCGCCCAGAATGGCACATATACCTGCGAAGCACTGGACGCAAAACAGATCGCCCAGTGGGGCAGCTTCAAGTCTCGCATATCGAGCCCGTCCGGGACGGGTGCCACCTTAGCGACGCGGAGCGGGAACGTCGCCGAACCGGACGATGCGACCTGGAGCGACTGGTCCGCCGATTCGCCGATCGGCGATCTGTTCGTCCCGATCGCCACCCCGGCCGGGCGCTTCCTCCAGTATCGCATCAAGTTGACCTCCACCGGGGAGGCGACCCCTACGGTCGAGCACGTGCAGGTGATCTATCAGGTGGGCAATCTGGCGCCGGGCATCGCTGCCGTGACCGTTGAACCCAGCGCAAAGGGCCGCGCCGAGTCCGCCCAGAAGGCCAGCGGCTCGCAGGTCTACCGGATCGTCAAGATCAAAGCAGCCGATCCAAATAAGGACAAGCTGTCGTACAAGATCGAGTTTCGCCGGATGGGCGCGGTCGGGTGGATTCAAATCGCCGAGGACCTCAAGGCCCCCAAATATGTCTGGGACACCCGTACGGTCGGCGACGGGACGTATCAACTTCGCATCACGGCCTCGGATTCGCCCGCAAACCCGCCGGGCTCGGCCCTGGAGGCGGTTCGCATCTCCGAACCGGTCGTCGTGGATAACACCGCTCCCGTCGTCGAGACCTTCTCCGCCGAGGCCGTTAAGAGCAAGGCGCTCGCCTCCGGCCGGGCGACCGACTCCGGGTCCCGGATCGTCTCCATTCATTACGCCGTGGACAGCCAAGATGACTGGGTCGCCGTCCTCCCGGCCGACGGCATCTGCGATACCGCGTCCGAAAAGTTCACCTTCGAGGCCGAAGACCTGGAACCGGGCCCGCACCGAATCGCCGTTAAGGTAACAGACGTGTACGGGAACATCGGATACGCGGCCGTGACGGTGAGCGTAAGCAAATAGCGATGTCCTGGCGGCCGGAAGAAACCGAGTGTCGCTTGGTTGACCATCCCTGCGTGCGCTGTTAGCATTTTGCGTTTCCCCATTGGTTCGTTGATGATAAGGAAGTACGCAGATGCCCAAGAAGCACACAGTGACGCTTATAACCGGTGACGGTACCGGTCCCGAGCTTGCCGAGGCCGCCCGCAGGTGCGTCGATGCGGCGATGGCCGCTGTGCCGGGCACCGGAAGCATCGACTGGAAAACC
>DAOVQV010000346.1 GCA_030628445.1 Phycisphaerae bacterium
AAGAGCGGTTCGGGCTTTCCCGTTCGGCCGGTCCCGCTCAACAGACCCCATGCGCCTGTCGTCTCGAGCGGTCCGTCGGGGCCTGTCCAGCCGATCTGGGCGAGGCCCTTGGCGGCGGCGGTCGGCATTATCGGGCGCAAGTACAGCAAGATAATTCTGACTGCCTCAGCGCACGTGTACAAGATCGCGCTGAGCTTCTGTCGCTGGGTCTGGTCCTTTGCGAGCTTAAACGGCTGGGTGGCGTCGATGAAGCGGTTGCTGGCGCCGGTAAGGGCCAGCAGCTTGTCAATGTAAACGTGGAACCCGCAGAGCTCCATCACGCCAACGGCCGAGCGGTGCAGATCCGCGGCGGCGCCCAGCAACTCCTTGGCGGAATCGCCCGCGTCGCAACGAGGCGGAATGGCGCCGTCGAAGTAGCGGTCTATCATGTTGACCGTCCTGCTGAGCAAGTTACCGATCCCGTTGGCCAGCTCGCCATTGTATCGCCGGGACAGCATCTCGTGCGAGAAGTCGCCGTCGGCACCGAAGGCGACCGACCGCAGCAGGAAGTAGCGGAACACATCCACGGAGTATTCGCGGCAGATGTCGGCGATGACCTGGCGGGAAACGAAATTGCCCAGCGATGTGGACATCTTCTTACCCTCAGCCGTCCACCACCCGTGGGCAAAAACGCACTTTGGAAGCGGCGCGTCCAGGGCCATCAGCATGCAAGGCCAGTAGACCGTGTGGAACCACAGGATGTCCTTCCCGATCAGTTGCACGTCAGCGGGCCAATACTTCCACCCGACCCCATCGTCATCGTCGCCCAGCTCGGGCCACCCCAGAGCGGTAACGTAATTACTCAGGGCGTCGATCCAGACGTAAACAACGTATTTATCGTCATTTGGCATCGGCACGCCCCAGGAGAGCTTCTCGGCGGGCCGAGATATGCACAGGTCATCCACACCCATTCGAAGCTTGGAGAGCACCTCGTTGCGCCGCGCGTCCGGCTGGATGAACGTCGGGTTGGAAACGATGTGCTCGATCAGCTTCGGTATCCACCCGCCCAGGCGGAAGAAATAACTCTCCTCGCTGTATCGCGCAAGGGCCCCACCGCTGATCTGGCTCTTGTAATTGTTGTCGCGGGCGGCCGATTCCGTGACGAACTGCTCCTGCCCCTCGTCGTACCACCCCTCGTACCGTCCGAGGTAAATCTGGTCCTTCTCGACGAGTCTGCTGACGATCTGCTGGACTCGCCGCTCGTGCCGCGGGTCCGTGGTGCGAATAAAGTCATCGTACGAGATGTCCAAGTCGCCCCACAGGTTTTGGAAATGCACGACGACCTCATCGGCCAGGTCCCTGGGCGTGACGCCCCGCTCGGCGGCGGCTGAGAATATCTTGATCCCGTGCTCGTCTGTCCCGGTAAGGAAATGCACGTCCCGCCCGGCGGCGCGGAAGAACCTCGCCAGCACGTCGGCGGCGATCGTCGTATACGAATGGCCGATGTGCGGGGAGTCGTTAACGTAGTAAATAGGCGTTGTCACGTAATAGGTTTGGCTCATACCTGGGTGAATCCTCTTCGAATACGCAGAAAAATCAAGGCCAAACTGCTTATGAGTTATCGGCCAGGACACCTGATCGACCCCAGAAGAACCTTCCGAGACAACAGCTATCGGCGTGTGGAACAGGTAAGCATGGGTCTTGACTTACGGCTGCGATTGACCCTCAGGAGTGATTAACTGCAATCCCGTCTGTGAGCTGGTCCCGTTGTTCCGCGCGATGATTGCGTCCACCGGGTTGACCTGCCTGTCGCGGTTGAAGTCATACACGTCGTCGATCGCCGCCGGGTCCTGAACCAAGGTGTGCGGATTGTTCCTGACGCCTATCACGTCGGTCGGCGTGACCTCCGCGTCGGTGGGCGAATTGCCCGTCTCGCCAACGGCGTTACCGAAGTAAAAGACATCCGGCGACACAAGGCCGGTCTTGGACGTCGCCTTGACCGTCACCTCAAGCCACTTGTTTATGATCATGTGCTCGCTGAAGATCATCGTAATACGATCGGACCCGTCCACGCCTTC
>DAOVQV010000320.1 GCA_030628445.1 Phycisphaerae bacterium
TAGGTGTCGATGTCCTTGCGTGTCAGCTTCCCCCCGCCGCTCACGCAGAGGGCCTTTACGATCCCGCCGGATGAGATCGCGCCGGTGAATACCTTGAAATCCGTCGCCGAGACAATTTGTGTCACGTCGCCCAGGAGCATCTCGAATCGCAGGTCCGGGCGGTCCGTTCCGTATGAGCTCATCGCCTCGCCGTAGGTAAGGACCGGTACGGTTTTGGGGAAACCCTTCCCCGCGGCGCTGCAGACCGCCCGCATGAGCCGGTTCGTTACGTCGATTACGTCCTGCTCGCGGCAGAACGACATCTCCAGGTCCAGTTGCGTGAATTCCGGCGCCCTGTCGGCCCGCAGGTCCTCGTCGCGGAAGCAGCGGACGATCTGGTAGTACCTATCGAGCCCGGCGACCATCAGGATTTGCTTGAACAGCTGCGGGCTCTGCGGGAGGGCGTAGAACGAGCCCTGCTGGAGGCGGGATGGGACGAGAAAATCCCGCGCGCCTTCGGGTGTGGATTTGGTCAGGAAAGGCGTTTCGACCTCGATGAAACCCTCGGCGTCAAGCAGGTCGCGGATCGCCTTGCATACCTTGTGCCGCAACCGCAGCGCCGCGGTCATCGCCGGGCGGCGAATGTCGATGTAGCGATACCGAAGGCGGGTCTCCTCGGAGACCTCGGTGAACTCATCCGGCTCGAAGGGGACCGTCTCGGACTTGTTCAATATCGTCAGCTCGTCGCAGATTACTTCGATCTGGCCCGTCGCCAGCTTGGGGTTCTCGCGGTCGGGACCGCGAGGACGGACCTTACCGGTCACGGAGATGACCCATTCGTTGCGCAGCGACCGGCCCAGCGCGTAGCGCTGCTCGCCTGTCTTGTCGCCTTCTTCGGGTAAGTCGAACACCGCCTGCGTTATCCCCTCGCGGTCGCGCAGGTCGACAAAGACCACCCCGCCGTGGTCGCGGTAGCTCTTGACCCACCCGCACAGCCTGACGCGCTCGCCGATGTTCCGCCCCGTCAGCTGCCCGCAGTTGTGCGTCCTGTTCAAGACATCGTCGCTATAGGTTTCCATTGTCGTCACTCGAGTTTCCCGACGCCGGCGATCCCTACACGGACACGGTTCGGCGCCCAGTTTTCAAAGATGAAACAGTTTAACCTTTTTTGCCGACAGTTCAATCGGGATTGGGATTTGCCTTGGGACTTACGTGAAAAGTGCCCGGCGGATCAGTCCAGGCACGGCGCTTGATTTTCCCCAGGCTCGGCGATAGAAAGCAAATGGTGGCGAATTGGCGATGACAGTTTCGGGAGCAGGACTATGGTGAGCGATTTGACCGACCGCTGTTGCGGGCGCAGGACAGGGAGGGTTGCAGCGGGCGGGCTGCTGCTGGTTCTCCTGGTGGGTGTCGTGATCGTTATGCTGATATATTTCACGCCGTCCGAGAAGGGGGGTAAGAGTTATGTCGAAACCGTCGTGGATTCCAAGAAGCAGGCCGTGGCGACGGTGGCGTTTACGGAGCTGGCCGGACTGTACCGCGAGTTGGAGATGGTGGCGATTGTCAACGACGGGAACTACCCGCCGCTTCAAGAGCTGCTGGAGACCAGCGCGATCGCCTACAAGCTGCTGCGCCGCCCCGGCGGTGACGACGAGCACCCTTGTATCTACATCGAGGCCCAAAACGAGCGCATGCCTCCCTCCAACATTCTGGTCTACGACGCCGGCGCCGCCGAGGCCCAGCGGGAGGGGCTGGTCCTGCTGCGCGACGGGCGCGTCCAGAGCTTCTCCGCAAAGGACATCGAAGCCGCCGTCACCGCAACGCGGGATGGAATACAGGGAAGGTAATCGCCCCGCCACAATCCCCCCAGCGGGATCCTAACCACGTCCTGACGGGCGTGGTCGATGCGCTCCTACCGGCCGGCGGGGTCTTCGATCCACTCGCTGTAACAGCGCCCGCAAAGGTGGATCGTCATGCGGCGGTAGACCTGGTCCATCAACTCCTGTGGTGAGACATCTCGCATCTGCTCGAATATCCGCTCCAACTCGGCCTCGAAATCGCGGGCCAGGTCCTCGGCGGATATGTTCGGGGGCGTCGGGTCGGCGATGGCCTCGATCCTGACGACGTAGAAACTCCCCTCGCCGGGTCTCAGCTCCTCCCCGCATCGGTGACACAGAAGCGGTTCGTCATTTAACCCGAATATTTCATGACCTTTCCGCGTCCGGCGGGGCCTTTTGGCCGTCGGCGGCGTCCTCCGCGCGAGCTGTCCTCGGTGTATCATTAAAGATACACCTGCGGAATCTCGCTTGTGCGGCCTTGCCGAACGACCAAAATGCCCTCCCCGGTCAATACAGCGTGTCCTTTTCAAACCATCGAA
>DAOVQV010000286.1 GCA_030628445.1 Phycisphaerae bacterium
ATCGGTGTTTGCCACGCCGGGCGTGCACCCGTTCGACGAAATCGAATGGGACAAGCGTTCCGCGCGCATCGGCGACAGCACGGGCAACACGATCTTCGAGCAGCAGGACGTCGAAGTGCCCGCCAGTTGGTCGCAGTTGGCGACCAACGTCGTCGCCAGCAGATACTTCTACGGCGAGAACGGCACGGACCAGCGCGAACAATCGGCTCGCGAGCTCGTTCATCGCGTTACGCGCACCATAACGGACTGGGGCCTGGCCGATGGCGTCTTCGCCAGCCCAGCCGACGCCGAGCGGTACTACCACGAACTGACCTACCTGTGCATCAATCAGTACGGTGCGTTCAACTCGCCGGTCTGGTTCAACGTCGGGCTGTTTCATCAACGTGGGATAGAGGGCTCGGACGGCAACGTGCACTGGGACAAGAAGGACAACCGTCCCGTCCGCACGATCAGGAGCTACGAGTACCCCCAGAGCTCAGCCTGCTTCATTCAGTCCGTCAATGACACGATGGAAGACATTATGCGGCTGGCCAAGTCCGAGGCGATGCTCTTCAAGTACGGCTCGGGCACGGGCACGGACTTGTCCACGCTGCGGTCGTCGCACGAGAAGCTCGCCGGCGGCGGCACGCCGTCGGGCCCGCTGAGCTTCATGCGCGTGTTCGATCAGATTGCAGGTGTCGTGAAGTCCAGCGGGAAGACGCGCCGGGCCGCCAAGATGCAGTCCCTCCGCATCGATCACCCGGACATCAGGGAGTTCATCGAGTGCAAGGCCAATGAGGAGCGCAAGGCCTGGGCGCTCATTGAACAGGGCTACGACGGCTCGTTCAACGGCGAAGCCTATGCGTCGGTGATGTATCAGAATGCGAACCTGTCGATCCGCGTGACCGATGAGTTCATGCAGGCCGTCGAGGATGACGCGGAGTGGACCACTCACGCCGTGACGACGGGCGAGCCGGTCAACACGTATAGGGCTCGGGAGCTGATCGACGCGATCGCCGAGAGCACGCACGTGTGCGGCGACCCGGGCATCCAGTGCCATACAACCATCAACAAGTGGCACACGTGCAAGGAAAGCGGCGAGATATGCGCGTCCAATCCGTGCAGCGAGTACATGTTCCTCAACGACTCCGCCTGCAACCTGGCGAGTCTGAACCTCTCGAAGTTCTGCCGCGACGACGGCAGTCTGGACGTGGACCGGTTCCGCGCCGCGGCCAGGCTGTTCATCATCGCCCAGGAGATACTGGTCGATCATTCCAGCTATCCCAGCGACCTGATCTGCAAGAACAGCCATGAATTCCGGCCGCTCGGTTTGGGCTACGCCAACCTGGGCGGGTTGCTGATGTCGCTTGGGCTGCCCTACGATAGCGACGAGGGGCGAGCAATTGCCGGTGCTATCACCGCGATACTGACAGGACAGGGGTACCTGACCAGCGCCGAACTGGCAAGCCGGCTGGGCCCGTTCGGCCAATTCCGGATCAATCGCCGATCGATGCTTGCGGTTATCAAGATGCACCACGCCGCGGTCGAGGACATCGATGACGAGCGGTGTCCGGACCGTCTGCTTAAGGCCGCTCGAAAAATCTGGGATAGCGCGGTCGCTTCCGGCCAGAGGCACGGATATCGCAACGCGCAGGCGACTGTGCTGGCGCCGACGGGGACAATCGGCTTCATGATGGACTGCGACACGACGGGCATCGAGCCGGAGATGGCGCTGGTTCGCTACAAGCAACTCGCCGGCGGCGGCAGCCTGGTTCTGGTCAATCAGACTGTGTCCAAGGCGTTGGAGAAGCTGGGCTACTCGGGCGTGCAGATATCCGCCATCGTCGACTACATCGACGACACGAAGACCATTGAGGGCGCCCCGCACCTAAAGGAAAACCACCTGCCCGTGTTCGACTGTGCGTTCAAGCCGGCTGAGGGCGTTCGCTGCATACATTACGTGGGTCACATCCAGATGATGGCGGCCGTTCAGCCGTTCATCTCCGGGGCGATATCCAAGACCATCAACGTCCCCCATGACGTCACGGTCGAACAGATCGCCCGAGCGTACATGGACGCCTGGAAACTTGGCCTAAAGGCGGTGGCGATGTATCGCGACGCGTCGAAGCGCACCCAGCCCCTGAACGTAAAGGCCGAGGATAAACAGGCCAAAGAAGCGCTGACGATAGACTTGGCGGACCTGGAGGCGGCGATCTACTCGCCGCACCGCCGCCGACTGCCCGCAACGCGCCCGTCGACCACCCACAAGTTCAACGTCGCCAACCACGAGGGCTACCTGACGGTCGGCATGTTTGAAGACGGGGAGCCCGGTGAACTGTTCATCACGATGGCGAAGGAAGGATCGACCGTGGGCGGCCTGATGGACGCCTTCGCCACGGCGATCAGCCTGTGCCTGCAATATGGCGTGCCGCTGGAAGACTTGGTCAAGAAATTCTCGCACCAGCGCTTCGAGCCGAACGGCATGACCTCAAATCGCGATATCCCGTTCGCAAAGAGCATTGTCGATTATATTTTCCGGTGGCTTGGCATCAAGTTCCTCGACGACTATCGCGAGGCCAACACCCCCAACCGCACGGGAGATTTTGGTGT
This sequence comes from Phycisphaerae bacterium, assembly GCA_030628445.1. Classification (GTDB taxonomy): domain Bacteria; phylum Planctomycetota; class Phycisphaerae; order SM23-33; family SM23-33; genus DAOVQV01. The sequence continues at coordinate 2,590 of DAOVQV010000286.1, forward strand.
TCCCAAGGGTTCCGATAAGGCAGCGCCCGAGGATGTCAAGGACGACCAACCCTCGGAACCTGGCCGCGCCGATCAGGCCTCTGGCACGGAAGTCACACGGCCTGACGGCGCATATACCGGCCGCGGGTATACCCGCCTCGCCCAGGCGGATGAACAAGCTTCAGCCACTGTGGCAATGCGCGCCGGCGTCAGTCGCCAGG
>DAOVQV010000081.1 GCA_030628445.1 Phycisphaerae bacterium
CCCGGACCGCCAGGTGCGTTTCCTGGCGGGTCTGTCGCTGGGTAATGCCCTGCCCACCGGACGGTTCAAAGGCTCCGAGCTGGTGATGTCGGTGTTCTGCGAAGCCTTGAGACAGACTGGAACCAAGACGGTCTTGTTGGTTGTTTCCGACGAGTCCGTTCGCAATCGTCTCAAAGACGCCATCCGGGGCGCCGGGCACAATGTCATTGACATCCCCGACACGCTGGCGGCGTTATCGGCCGCTCGCGAATCCAGCGGCGTGGACCTGGCGGTGGTCTCCGCCAAGCCCGCCCCTCAGACCGTTATCTCGCTCCTGCGCGCGGAGCCGATTTTCTCGACCTTACCGGTCGTGATCGCCACGGACACCACCAAGGCCAGTGCGCTGGCGAGGGAAGATGCCCGCGCGATCGTGATAAGCGCCGATGCGACGGCGGAGCAGGTCGCCTCGGCCCTTACGGCGGCGCTGCAGCTTGGGATCGGCAGGGAGATGCTGTCCGAAGAGGCGGTGGACTGGACGACCCGTGTCGCCGAGTCCATAAGGCTGTTGGGTTTGACAAATACGGGCGTCTACAATATCGACCGGACCCGCGGTGCGTTGGCGGAGATTCTCGTCGACCGTCGTCCCGCTATGCTCGCGGCCGCGGGCGCTCTTGCTGTAATGCCCGCCCCGGGCGCCCAGGCGGCGATCGCGGAGCTGGCTAACAGCTCCGATGTGGACGAGTCAATCCGGATCGAGGCGTATGGGTCGCTCAGCGAGTCCGGCCGCAGGTTCGGTAACCAACTACCCGACGAGGCGACCCAGGGGATCATCGACGTGGTCAGCGGCGATGGGTCGGCGAAATTGCGAGAAGCCGCCGCACAGGCACTGGGAGTCCTGTCCCTGCCCAGCGAAAAGATCAAATCGCTGATCCTGGAAACCGTCCTGACGGACTGACGGGTGCAAACAAGCGTTAGAGCACTTAACCCCATTGAAGTAGCGTTTGCTGGCCCTGCGGCGTCGGGGGGCTTCGTCAGGGGGCATCGATCCCGACGGGATCTGCTTCGCCTTTCTTCCCAGCCTTGTCCTCGCCTACGAGCAAATCGCTACATTATGTCGTTAACTTGCTCTTATTATCCCAAGCCCGCTTGATCGCCGGGTCATCGGGCTTGGTTGCTATCTTGAGCTCCGGACCATTTACCCCGCAAGCTGAAGCGACCCCAAGCGGCTGCCTGTATCGGTTTGAATAGAGCCCCGCAGTTCTAATGGTTATTAGGCGTTGATTCGCCCGGGCAAAACTGGTAAGTCAGTTACTCCCTAAGGCCCGGTGGGGTTGGTCTGCGGGCCCGACAGCTTTCAAAACGAGGAAACTATGAAGCTTGCGATACTCAAAGAGATCACCCCTGGTGAGACGCGGGTTGCGGCGATTCCCCAGACCGCCGCGGCTCTGACCAAGCTGGGCCTGGAGGTCCTCATCGAAACCGGCGCGGGAGACAATGCATTCTTCTCGGATGCTGATTACCAAGCCGCCGGCGCAAAAGTGACTTCGGACATCGCCGAGTTGTTCGCAGCGGATATCGTGGCCAAGGTGACCGCTCCGATTATGGACAAAAGCGCCGGGCGCAACGAACTGCAGTTGTTGGGGAAGGGCAAGATTCTCATCGCTGTGCTGTGCCCCGCGGCGAATGAAAAGCTGATCGCCGAGCTCGCCGCCGGTGGGGTCACTAGCTTCGCCTTAGACCAGATGCCCCGAATCACACGCGCCCAGTCAATGGACGTGCTGTCCAGCATGAGCACGATCGCGGGTTACAAGGCGGTCTTGCTGGCGGCTGATACGATGGGAAGGATGTGCCCGATGATGATGACGGCGGCCGGTACCGTCAAACCGGCCGATGCGCTGATTATCGGTGCGGGCGTGGCGGGTTTGCAGGCAATCGCGACGGCGAAGCGGATCGGCGCGGTCGTCATGGCCGTCGACGTAAGAGCGGCCGTTAAGGAGTCGGTCGAATCCCTTGGGGCAAAGTTCATTCCGATGGAGGTCGACCACCCCGCCGAAGACTCCGGGGGATATGCCACAGACCTGGGCGAGCAGTTCTATAAATCCGAACAGGAGATCATCGCCCCGCACGCCAAACGCGCCGACATGATAATCACCACCGCCCTGATTCCCAACCGCCGCGCGCCGATCCTGATCACCAAACAGATGGTCGAGTCGATGAAGGGCGGTTCGGTGATCGTGGACCTTGCGGCGGGGTCAGGCGGTAACTGCAGTTTGACCGAGGCCGATAAGAAAGTCGTCCACAACGGCGTGACGATACTCGGGCCGACTAACTTACCCGCTTCCGTGCCATACCACGCTTCCCAGATGTTCGCGCGCAACGTCGCAACGTTCATCAAGGAGCTGATTACCGAAGACGGCCGGCTGAAGATCGACATGGAAAACGAGGTTATTACAGGAACGATGGTCACCCACGAGGGTAAGGTTTTGGCCGCACCGCCCGAGCAGGCGGGACAGGAAAGCGAGGAGTAGTCATGGCGCTGCCGTTAATCTTGGCGATCACGATATTCGTCCTGGCGATGCTATTGGGACTGGAGATCATCACGAAGGTCCCAACCCAGCTTCACACGCCGCTCATGAGCGGTTCGAACGCAATCAGCGGGGTAACGATCATAGGCGCGCTGTTGGCGGCCGGGGCAGGCGGGGCCTTGGGGGGAACCTTCGGGCTCCTGGCCGTCGTCGCGGCGATGATCAACGTCGTGGGCGGATATCTTGTCACCGATCGCATGCTCAGGATGTTCAAGAAAAGGTAATCGACGATGGATCAAAACATAGTCATAGCCGCATACCTTCTCGTCGCGGGGCTTTTTGTCTATGGCCTTAAGATGATGGCGCATTACAGGACGGCGAGGCGGGGGAACTTCGTCAGTGCCATTGGTATGGCCATCGCAATCGTCTTTACGTTGCTGGCGCGGGACGACAGCGGCGTCTGGGCGGTCTCCGGTAAGGACGGGTGGACGTTCGTGATCATCGCCGCCGTTATCGGATCGGGTGTCGGGCTGTTCCTCGCCGTGACGGTTCGTATGACGGGAATGCCGCAAATGGTCGCCATGTTCAATGGTTTCGGCGGGCTGGCGTCGGCCCTGGTGGTCTTTTCCGAGTGCTTCAAGCACTGGGGCGCCCGCGGCGACAGCGACCCGGTTCACATGTCGGTCGCCATCGGTATCAGCACGTTGATAGGTTGGGTGACGTTCTGGGGATCCCTTGTTGCGTTCGCCAGGCTGCAGGAGTTCTTGCTTTCGGGGCGCCCGACCTTGTTTAAGTTCCAGAAGATCGTAAACTTCGCCGCCCTTGGCGCCGTGATCCTGCTGATCGTACTGTGGGGGATGTTTCCGGCGGCGAAACTGCTGATCATTCCAATTGCGGTTATCGCCTCAGCCCTGGGCGTGATGTTCACCATCCCGATCGGCGGGGCGGACATGCCGGTGATCATCTCGCTTTTGAACAGCTATTCCGGCCTGGCCGCTTGTGCGACTGGGTTTGTGCTGAAGAACCCGGGCCTGATCATCGCCGGGTCGCTGGTCGGGTCATCCGGGATCGTTCTTACCCGGATCATGTGCATAGGTATGAACCGTTCGCTGGTGAATGTTCTGTTCGGCGGGGTCGGCGCCATAGTCGTTGCTCCCGGCGGCGGCGCGGGGGGCGATAAGCGAGTCACCAGTTGGACGGCGGAAGATGCGGCTATGTGCCTGGAGGATTCCTCCCTGGTATTCATCGTCCCGGGTTACGGCATGGCCGTCGCCCAGGCTCAGCACGCGGTCAAGGAGCTGTCCGACCTGCTGGAGGAAAGGGGTGTCCAGGTCAAGTTCGGGATCCACGAGGTGGCAGGACGCATGCCGGGCCACATGAACGTCCTGCTGGCCGAGGCCGAGGTGCCATACGAGAAGCTCTGCGACCGCAGCGAGACAAACTCGGAACTGGACCGCGCCGATGCTGTGATCGTCCTCGGCGCCAACGATGTGGTCAACCCGGCCGCCCGTCACGACAAGGGAAGCCCGATCTACGGTATGCCCATCCTCGACGTGGACAAGGCGCGTACAGTGATGGTAATGAAACGCACGTTGAACCCGGGCTTTGCGGGGATAGACAACGAGTTGTTCTACCAGGACAACACGGCCATGGTCTTCGGCGACGGCAAGAAGACAATCAGCGATATCATCGCCGTGCTGAGACAGTAATTGGCAATTCAGGCAGAGCGAGGCTCTGCTCATCCTAGCAATTTAAGATTCTCTGTTCCGTCCTGGCCGGCACAGACAAGCTAGCCCGGATATTGCATGACGTTTTTGTGTAATTACGCACAACAGTTTATTGCGAACGAGGATATGCCAATAAGTTCGATGGTTTCAAAAGAACGCACTGTATTTTCCGGCGAGGGGATTTTGGTCGTTCGGCAAGGCCGCACAAGCGAGATTCCGCAGGTGTATCTTTAATGATACACCGAGGACAGCTCGCGCGGAGAACGCCGCCGACGGCCAAAAGGCCCCGCCGGATGCGAAAAGGTCATGAAATATTCGGGCTAGGCGTACCACCCGTTCCTACCCGCCGCACCGCTGGGTGATGCAGAGGGCTTTTGCTCCTTCTGTTCGGGCGGACAACCCAGGACGCTATAGGGATACCAGGCCCCCTTGCTTCGACGGTTCAGGTGGTGCAGTACGCACAGCGGCTGGGGACACCTACCGGCACGGTGCCCGCACCGGACATACTCCAGAAGGAAGCTCCCGTCCGGGCCCACGGGGTAGGTTCCCGTCGAATCGCATTCGTACGTGCCTCGCACGAACATCTGATAGTGCGGGCAGCCGATCAGAATGGGCATGTACCTCGCCATGATGCCGATGCCATTTACCTGGTATGTATCGGACGAACAGGCCCGTCGAGTTGGGCCAAAACCCCGGTCCGGCCGGTCAGTCGTGCTCGAGGATCTTCCATGATGCCGCGGTCTGGGCGCCCCAAGATGCACCCGCCCCTGTGCAATACAGACAAGCGTTAAGTGCTTAGTACCCTGTCCCGGCAATACTGCCGGGACAGAGTATTAGGGACCGAGCATTCCAACTTTTCTGTCGCCCCGGTCCCGTCCATATCCTAGGTTTCTTCTGTGGTGGTGTCTTGGTCTGCGGCGCCGCGACAAGCTTTGTGCTGGGAACGGGGGGTTTCCCCCATGTGATGATCAAAACCAGCGATGGTGAGCCAATCGCTCAGCATCGCCGTAGAGGGAAAATGGTGAAAGTCCTAGACGCCGGTAGTGTTGTTCGATCGTTCTGTGTTTTTCTGATGGCCGTTGTGGTGGTGGGCACCGCAATCGCCGTTGAAGGGTGGTGCGCAAAATCCCTTGCCATCGGTGGGATGATGGTCCTGACCGGCGGTCTGGTTACCATGCAGATTCGCCGGGCGATTCGGGGGCTTCACCATCACTCGCACAAGATCACCCAGGCCGCTCGCGAGGCCGAAAAGCACTACATCGATGTGTTGCGTCGAATAGTCCGGCTGGTTGAAGCCGGCGACAGATACACAACCGGCCACAGCGAGCGCGTCGGCGTACTGGCCGAAAAGCTGGCCCGCCGGGTCGGCCTCCCGAAGCACGAACGTGCGCTGATGAAACTGGCGGGCGAACTGCATGACATCGGGATGCTGGCCGTCCCGGCCAAGATATCCGCGGAACGCTGCCGCATCGGCGTCGATGAGTTCCGTATCATCACGAAGCACAGCGAAGCCGGCTATGAGGTGCTGAAGCCTCTGACCTCATTGGAAAGTATCTTACCGGCCACGCTGTACCATCACGAGCGGATGAACGGCACGGGTTATCCGGAGGGGCTTATCGGCGATCAGATACCTTTGGCTGCACGTGTCTTGGCCGTTGCGGATTCCTACGATGCCATGACGCATGATAGGCCGCACCGCCCGGCCATGACAACCCTGACGGCGATGCAGGAACTGAAGCGATGCACCCCGGCAGGATACGACCCGCAGGTCGTCGACGCGCTGGCCGAAATTCTGGGTCTTCCCGCCCTGACGGAAGCCGTAGCCGCTTCTGGCTAATTCCGCCTCCAGTGAAACGACGCGTCCGCGCAGCGAAAGGACCTTTGCGGTAAGAGGGGATTCCCGCCTTTATCGGATAAGGGCGTCAGGATTGATCGTTTTCGGGCGGCGGGTTCTTTTCGGCGTTTTCCCGCTTTTTCTTGGCGAGGGACTCGACCTTTGCGGGCGGTTCGCCTTTGGCCTCGGCCTCTGCCAGGTTTTCTCGCTTGATCGCCTCGTAGACTTCCTTGCGGTGAACGGGAACATGGGCCGGCGCGTTGATGCCGAGACGCACCTTCTCGCCGCGGACGCCGACGATCGTGATCTCGATATCGTCACCGATCATGATCGCCTCGTCACGTTGTCTCGACAGTACTAACATAGTCGGTTCCTTCCGCTGGGGCGACTGCGAAGTTACCTTTAGGCACACCCGAAGTCAGTAATATCCTTACACATTCATCATATATCGGCTGACCGGCCTTGCAAGGTGAGTTTGTCCTGCAAGATATAGCCCAAGAAGTCTCGCGACGATTCCCGGGCCGCACTGGACGAGGGCGGTCTTGTTCGCGGTTCACCGGGACGATCTGACCGGGTCCTAGGTTCTATTAACCGGCGTCAAACTAAGCTCTTGCAGATAGCATGCCGTTTTGGTTTCCCGTTCACTCTTGTTCGTGCGGCCGGAAGCTAC
>DAOVQV010000078.1 GCA_030628445.1 Phycisphaerae bacterium
CTGAACGTGCGGTCCAAGCAGCCGGAAACGTTCCATCCGCTCTTCATTGATCTTCTCGTACAGCGGGCTGAAGCGGTCCGGGAAGTCCGGCTCGACGCAGCCGTGACAGGGACTTCCGGCCCCGATGCACCAGTTGGTCCCGCTGTTCCACATTCGCTTGGGGCAGTCGGCGTAGGTTACCGGGCCCTTGCACCCCAGCTCGTACAGGCAGCCGGGCTCGCCGAAGTTCTTGGCGAACTTACCGGCGTCGAAGTCCGCGCGGCGCGGGCAAGTTTCGTGGACGAGCTGGCCGTAGTAGATCTTTGGCCGCCCGATGTCGTCCACCTCCACCGCGTCCAGGCCGTAGCGCATGATGGCGGCGAGCGACCCGACAAGCCAATCCGGGTGCGGCGGGCAGCCGGGGATGTTGATCACGGGCGTGGCGATTCCCTCGCGGGCAAGCAGCTCGCCGATGCTGATCGCCCCGGTCGGGTTTGGCTTGCCCGCGGGAATCCCGCCGTACGCGGCACACGTACCCATCCCCACCACCGCCATCGCCGAACGGGCCAGTTCGGCGGCCTTTTCGTAAATCGGCACCTCGCGGTCGCCCTGCTCGCCCATCGTTGCGAACATCGGGTGGGTAAGTTGGAGCGATCCCTCGATGATAAGGACGTACGAGCCCGCCTTTGTTTGAATCGTGTCCTGGAGGATGTCGATTACTTGCTGGCCCTGTCCCGCCATCGCCGTCGTCACAAATCGCAGGTTGACGTGCTTACCGGCAGTCAGCTCTCTGAGCAAAACCGTGTGGATGGAGGGGGAAAACGTGTTCAGCAGCGAGACGACGCAGCCGCTGCAGGAGGCCCCCGGGAGCCAGACTACTGGAATCTCCGTTATCTCAGCCATTACCTACTCCTTGAGAAAGCTTTGTGATCACCCCGTGCCGCCAAGTCCAATGACACTGGCGCCGGCGCTATATCCGATCCGACATGCGCTGGCGAAAAGGAAGCCTTAGAGCACTTAACACCATTCTGTAGCGTTTGCTCTGCCTGCGGCGTCAGCTGGCTTCGTCAGGCTGCATCGACAACCCTAGGGGGTTGTCTGCTTCGCCTTCCTCCCCAGCCTTGTCCTCGCCTACGAGCAAATCGCTACATTATGTCGTTAACTGCTCTAACCCCCGGCGGCTCGGGGTACTTTCTCGCTCGCGGCTCGCCCGCCCCGTCCGGAAGGACAGCGACACGCAGGGGGAGGTTATACCTCACAAGGTGGTTCGCGGGCAATAGAATTGATCAGTTTCTCGGCGGCTTCGATCTGCTGAGGCGTCCCGCAGATTCCCAGGAAGACGGAACCTTCGGCGCCATAGACGCCGCCGGCAGCTATTAAGGTAGCGGCCGCGCCGGTAAGCAGGCGGATGGAATCCAACTCGGTGAAGACCACGCCCGGTAGGGGTAGCATGCACGGGCCTTGGGCGTCTGGAGCATTGACCTTGGCGGCGAGGTCCATAATCCCGCCGCCCACTCGCTTCTGAAGACCCACCGGTACGATCAGTTGTACTCGTCGGCCGACGACGGCCCGGATGGCAGCGGCGGCCGTGCCTCCTTGCGGGTCGCCGATATAAACACCCGCTTCGCCACGTTCGACGTTGACGGCGTTGGCGCCTTTGAGGATGACGTCTCCGGCGGATAGGTCGTCTACGACATCGAAAACCGTCTTGCCCTTCTGGAAGGCGCCGTCGACTATGACGACGTCACCGGGCAGCTCGGAGTTGACGGAATCGGTGTCGAAGTCCGGCGGCGTGACCAGCCCGCGGCGAAAACCCTTACGCGAGAAGCCTTCGGCCTGGGCGATGCCCTCGAGGATCTCCTCGGCGACGTAACCGTTAGTCGTCCCGGCGATGATGACGAGCGTCCCTTTTTCCAGCACGGCCTGGATCGCCGGATGGACGCCCATCGCCTTTCCGATCAGGCGCTTGGACATCGATGGTGTCAGAAGGAACTGTTTCATAGGGGTGAGTGTGCCGCGGGTCCCGACGATTGTCAATTGGTGACCCAGATCGGCGACGACCAGGCCATCGCGCCGTTCCGTTGGCTGATGCGCACGCGGTAGTGGTTTACGCCCACCGGCGGTTCGTGGTCGGTCCAGTCCAGGTGTCCGGTGTACCCGACCTCGGGGATGGCGCGGTGGATCTTTGCCTTATGGCCCGTGTAATAGAGCCTATCGACGCGCGGTAGCTGCTGCGGGTCAAGGGCGAAGTGCTCTTGGACGTATCGGGAGGCCTCATCGATGAAATCCACGATTCGCGAACCGGCCATCGCCTCGCCCGCGGTCATCTCGATGGTTTTGCCCTCGATGATAAGGCGGATCGCATCGGCGGGGCGGGTGAGGATTTCGAAGATGTTTCCCTGCATGTTCAGATCGCCGGTCGGTTCCTGCTGAGGGGTGTGAAAATGGAAATCGCAGCTGGACCCATCAATCGCCCCGACCTGCTGGCCGGTGTGGCGCCAGCACTTCTCAACGGCGAGGATTTGACCGTTCGGCACTTCGATTCGGCAGTGCCAATCGCGCGGGCCGAAGTCGGGGATTTCGTTCGTCCTGGCGCCCCACCCGCACTCGACCCGCAGCTTCAGGCGGACCGGTTCGTCGCCGCCGGGCGCGACCCACGTTCCGTTGTGGCAGTGCGTGGCGATAACGCGGTTGTTCCGCAACAGCTCGATGCGGTCCACGGCGTCGCCGCCGCAAACCGACGCCGTGATGTGGACGGGGCCCTTCTTGTCGATTGCCCGGCCCATTTCGGCGCCTTCGACGCCAAATTGCAGCTCGATTCGGTCGGACGTGACGCCGTAGACCCTCCTGGCGGCGATGGCGCTCCAGATCCCCGTGCGGGTCAACTGTTCGGCCCAGCAGGCCATCAGGCCGTGTCCGTAGACACCCGGGGTCCCGCTGTGCGTGTCGCCCGAGGCGATGATCCCGAACTTCAATCCCCTCGCCAGACCGTCTTCGATCGTTCCGCCGGCCGTGCCGGGGCCCATGTTGCGGTTGGCGAACAGACCCGGGCACTGCTCATCGGATTCGCTCGAGCCGTGGTGGGAGAAGATCTCCGCACACGGGGAGATGAGAGGGTCGTGGACGGACCAGTCCTTGGCGCGGATGCCCACCTTGTAGGCGGTGTGATGGGGGATCGCATAGGCCGACAGGCCCCGCCGGCGGATTTCATCATATAGCTGGGTAAGTGTTTCGCAGCGGATCAACGGCGGGTGATCTTCCAGGAAGGAAACGTTGTGGTCGCCGGATACACCGCTACCTTGCCATTCGTATCCGGGGAAAATCACCAACTCGCCGGGCCGATTGTTTGTGGCGGCGAACCGGCAAATCATCCGCCACTGCTCCTGGAGCACGTCGTCGGGAAGGTAATCTTCCACCCCAAATCCCTTGACCCGGTGTCGCTCGACAGGATAGTAAGCCATCGGGAAGAAATCGATCATCTCCCGTGCCTGGGCGAGCGTCAGCTGGAGCGTTTGGGCGTTCATGTGGCGGGAGTGTAGGTTAAGGTGGCTGTCTCCCCAGAAGAGCTTGTAGTTGTCCATCCGGATTCTCCGTGTTTGGAAGTCGAGAGTGTGTGAAAGGACGATTAGGAGTCCCGCGGATCGGGAAGCTGCTACAGAATGAATACTGACCGCAACGGTGTGACGAACCCAACTCTACACCTGCCCGGTCACACGCCAAACATGTTTCGCAGCTTACAGCGCCGCTGGAATCCCCGATCCCGGCAGGTCCGCCTCAGACGGTACCGCCCGTCCCTGGAACCGGTGTGCCCGAGGTAGCCATGCCCTCTTGGAGCTTCAGCTTCATGAGCCGGCCTACCTTGAACTTCACGGTCCGCTTCGGCGGGACGTGGACGCGCTGAAGCGTCTTGGGATTCTGAGCGATTCTCGCTGCGCGCTGGCGCGTCTCGAAGACGCCAAAATCCCGGAATTCCAAACGGTTGCCCCGGCCTAGTTCACTGATGATCTCGTCAAGGAAGCACTGCACAACCTTCTTGACTTCGACGCGCTTCTTGCCGGTCTGCTCGGCGATCCGGTCAACGAGTTCCTTTTTTGTTACCGTGTGCATGCGGATCCCTTTCGCAAGATTCGAAGCACCGTCGGACTGCACTGCCAGTCTTCACGAAATGCAGCGATGCCTAAAACCTTTTCGCTACTGCAATTTATACACGCCAAAGCCCATTTTCAAACAAAAAATCTCATTGAAAACAACCAAGCGGCGCTTGGGTTGGGTTCTAAGGCGCCCCGCCCACTGACCTGTTGCAAAGCTGCTGCGAGCCCACGCCGCGGGCGACGAGGACATCAGTCCCTATACGGCCCGCGGGGCCGAAACACCAGACGGCAGTTCCGCGGGGCCAGGCCGTTCTCTTCGAATATCAACAACTGGTTTGTCTGCTCCAGCCAACACTCGGGCAGATAGTAGTATTGTTGCGGGCCGATCGTCCAGAATCGCCCGACGTTGTGACCGTTAAGGAAGATCTGTCCCTTCTTGGCGCCGGCGATTTGCAGAAACAGCGGCACGGGGGTCTGGGACCATTTGAATTTCGAGGCATACCACGCCGGATGCCTTCTGCGGGCAGTTCGGACCGTCGAAAGTTCGGGGACCTCCCAGGGACGGAAGCTCCAGGCGGCCTGATGAGAGATCGATTCCTTCAGCGCGTGGAATTTCACCTTGCCCAGGTCTTGCTTTGTCGCATCGCCCCAGAGCAGGAGCTTGACAGTGTTGCGCCCCTTTTTCAGCCCGGCCCCAAGGGTCACGTGGCCATAGTTGTTGCTTTTTCCTTCCGCTGAAGAAGCTTGGAAGAACCCGGTGACCCGTTCGTTGCACAGTACGGCTACGTGGTGCGGCAGATCGGTAAAGGAAAGATGAATCGGAACCACTTTAGTCAGCGTGAACTCCGCCGTCGCCTCCCAGACCGGTAGCTGCTCAAGTTTTCCCAGCAGATGGACCGACGATCTTGGAACGATTCGCTTGGAGAAGCTGTCGGCGGCCTTGAGCTTGAATTTGTTGGGCTTTATGGGTCTGGCGTCAAACACGTGACCGAACAGGCCCTTCTGCTGGCCCAACCGGGGCCCGAAGTTGATCCGGCCTAGATTATCCACCAGCAACGTCAAAGTATTCTTGCCCCTCTTCATCGTAGCGCGAATCGGCGAGGTGGTTGCGTCGCGTCCCGTCCCCCAAACACCTACCCGCGTACCATTGAGGAAGATCGTAGCTCGGTCCCGGCAGTGAGGGGCGAACAGATAGCGAGTCCTCAGGCGGGACTCGGTTATCTGGATGCGATACCACATGTACCCGTAGTGGGCGCCCAGGGCGTCGGCGTTTCGTGGTCGATCGACCTTTTTCCAGTCAAGGGTGTCCTTCTTGCCCAGCTCCTGACAGACACCGACGCGCTTCCATACGCCGACCCGCGGCGACGTGGGCTTGGGCGGTGGGGCGGCGCCGGTCTTTTTGCGCTTGAGTTGCCCGTCCGCCGACAGCATAAAGCTTTGCTTGGTGCGGGGATGCTCGACGATCTGCTCGGGAGTCTCGCCGACGTAATCCGGTCCGAATATCAACTGCCCGTCGACCCACCACGTCCGCGTCGCCAGGCCGCTGTTGATCAGCACGATCCGCAACATCTCGTGCTCGATGATGAGCGGCTCGTCGCCGGGGGGGACCTCATGACGCAGCAACTTACCGTTGATCGAGATCTTCGCCTCCCAACCTTCCGGGCCGTGCAGCACCAATGTGTTGTCCCCGAACAAGCCCAAAGGGGTGCAGTTGGCGTAATCCAGCTTGAGTTTCGGCCCCAACTGTAATTCCATTGGGATCGCAACGGCGCCGAGCGGTTTCAGCGGGACGGTAAGCTCCTGCCCGGCGGGCAGTGAGATGGTGGCGGTTTCAATCTCCGCCCGGCCGTTGTTGGTCACGATGGCCCAGCGGCCCAGCGGCCCGGCGAGGTTCAGTACGTCGGTGTTGTCGTGGATTCTCACGCCGGGGACCTCGGCGGTGCAGGACGCAAAGAACCGGCCCATCTGGGTGGCGAGGGTATTTACGAGACGCGTTAGATAATACTTGTCCGTCAGCCCGCCGCCCTCGGCCAGCGGCGCATCATAATCGTAGCTGGTCGTCTGGAAAGATGCATCGGTCGCATTGAGCTGGCTGCCCCAAAAGGCGAAATTCGTCCCGCCATGCCACATGTAGTAGTTGAACTGCGCACCGGCCCCGAGTATCTCCAGCGCTCTGCGGGCGACCTCAAGGTCGTTTCGCCTGTGGTGCTCGCCGCCCCAGTAGTCGAACCACCCAGTCCAGAACTCCGTGACGAACAACGGCGCCGCCGGCTGGCGGAGGCGGAGTCGCTTAAGCAGTTGAATACATCTGTCCCAGCCGTTGACGCATTCAATGCTGTCCTCAACCGGCGGGTCGGGAAAAAGATTACAGTTGATTATCGGAATGTCGAAGCCGGCGCGACGGAAAAGCTGGCTGATGAACTTCAGGTAGTTCTCGCGCTCGGGCATTGTGGTCATCATGTACTCATTCTCGTTTTGGATGAGGATGATGTTACCGTCCCGGGTGACCTGAAGCTCGGCGAGCCTGGGTAGGATGTTTGCAAAGTACTTATCGAAGTAATGCATGTACGTGGCGTTGCTCGTGCGATATGCGATCCCCCCCTTGCTGGAAAGCCATCCCGGCAGGCCGCCGAAGTCCCATTCAGCGCAGATGTACGGCCCGGGGCGCAGGATAACGTACAGGCCCAGCTCACCAGCCAACTGAATGAACTGCACCAAGTCGTGATCGCCCGACAATTGCCACTTGCCTTCCTCTGGCTCGTGGAAGTTCCAGGCCACGTAAGTGCTTATGCAGTTCAGTCCGGCCCGCTTGGCCTTGA
>DAOVQV010000134.1 GCA_030628445.1 Phycisphaerae bacterium
CCTGGTTGTACAGGTCCATGTTCTCCGTCGTCAGCTTGTCGATGGTCTTTTGCTGCGCCGCCAGACGCTCGGAGAACAACTTGGCCCGTTCGATGTACTGCCTGTAGCTGGCGCTCAAGTCAACGATTTGCATGTTGATGCTGGTCAACTTCCCGCCAAGCTCCGCGCTGTTAAGTCGCTCGGCATCCAGTTGGGCCTTAAGTTCCTGGACCTTCTCGTCCCGTTCGGCGGCGATATCGTCGGCCCGCTTCTCTTCGGTCTGCAGCTCCTGAAACACCCGCTGACAGCCCAGTTCGGCCTCCTTGGCAGCCTGAGCGTACATCCTGCTTTTGGTTTGCTCTTGCTGATACCAAACCTTGTAGCGCGGGCCCACCACCGCCCCGTTTATGAACACCGGGACGGCCAAGAGGATCAAGACGACCAAAACCACCACACATATTTTCGTCAGGATATCCAAAGCCTATGTCTCCTTAGAGCTTTCTGTGCCCGCACTATCTTAAGCGGTCTCGGAGGAAAAACCAACGTCGGGCCAAACCCACTGAATCCGGCAAAACACGCCGGGACCCACAGTTAAACCGTCAATGTTGATTGTATTTTACCTGCTGTCCCAGTCAAGGAAAATTCGCACCGCTCCAGCACCCATTTTCCTGATTTACAGTTTCTCAATCCTTCCCACCCGCTCTATATAGCTTCGGCCGTTGGGGTTTGGGCGTCCACCGCGACTCGGCGGGCTTCATTGCAGGCTTTTCGACGGGCGCTTCGGGCGGTTCTTCGGCCTCAATCTCGGGTAGTTGCACGGGGGGGGGTGTCGCCGGTCGTGCCGGTACGGTCTGTGTGGCTGGGGTGAGTTGTTCGGGTCTCGCCACGTCCTGGTAGTCCGAAAGGATCTTCAGAATCCCCACGGACGCCGCGACGCGGACCCCACCGTGTCGGCTCGACAGCAATGGATACAGAACATCGGCAGCAGCGGGACGGTTCATCCAGCCCAAGGACCGCGCCGCCAACTGCTGAAGCGAAGCTATCTGGACGTCACTTACTTCCACCTGTCCCATGTGCTCCGTCAGCAAGCGCGCCGGGTCTTGGGCCGCGGCGACGCAAAGATTGTACCCGTCCGCATTGAACTGCCCCGTCCGTCCCAGCGCCCCTGCCGCTGCCACGCGGACATAGGGGGGCTGGCTGCCGCTCGAAATCTTCTTGAGCACAAACTCGCTGCGGGACCCTGGCGACCGGCCCATCGCGCAGATCGCATCGATCCGCTCGTCCATGAACTGCGATTTGGTATAGGCTTCAAGCAGGTTGATGCTGCGGGCCTCGCCAAGCAGCGCCATCGCCTCAACGACACGCAGGCGGATAGTCGGATCCTGCTCTTGGACGTAGAGCTTGTTCAAGATTGTAATCGCGGACGGTTCGCCCATTGCGCCCATCACCAACACGGCGCTGGAGCGGACCTCCTTTTCCCTGTCGAAGATCAAAGTCGCCAACTGACTGGTGTAGTCCGTATTTGACAGCCCGAATAGGGCATAGATCACGCCACAGAAGACGAAGCGATTCGGCTCGAATTTCTTATCGGCGGCCATCCTAAGCAATCGGCCCTTCACCGGGAGGTAACGGATGTCCCCGATGCCCATCGCTGCGGCGAATCGGACCGCGGGGTTTTTATCGCCCAGACCTTGGACAAGGACCTCCGCTTCGCTGTCACCCAGGACCTCGGCGATCGCCTCCATCGCCTGCATTCGCGTCACATCGTCGTCCGCTACGGCCGCCGTCAAAAGCGTATCGCGCGCATCGAGGTATACCTGGGAGTAATCCATCACCGCAACGGCGGGCAGATCCCCCCGGGCGCATCCGGTCACCACCGCCGCAACAGCAAACGCAATTAGACCTATCAACCCGCCAAGAGACGACCTAAGCATCACTAATGTACCCCTTCGGCTCTGCGCACCGGGACAAAGACCAACCAACCCGCCGCCAGCACCGCCGCTGCGGCAACGGCGATGGCGAACAGATCACCTATCAGACTGTATCGGCTAACGCGGGAGTCCACAAGCACTTTGGGCCCGTGCCCAGGCAGGTAATCGCCCCCGGGCCCGGGGGCGCGGGCCCCGTCCAAAAGCAAGGTCCCGCAAACCATCCCCGAGACGCCGTACCGCTCCAGCAGCGCCACGATTCGCCCGTTTGAGTCAATCGACCCGCTGATGCCGGTGTTGACCGCCCTGACGACCGGTGTGCGATTCTCGATGGCTCTAAAACAGTAGCTTGCAAGGTGCTGCCGGTGTTCGTTGCTGGGTCGGTAGCGGCCCCGGCCGATACGGTAGACAAACCACCCGTCGTTGGAGAGGTTGGCGATAATATCGGCTGCTTTTTTGCCCTTTCGCATGACCATTCGACGGCAGATGCGCGCGAATGTGCCCTCGTAGCAAATTGGCGTGACCATAGACCATTTACGCCCGCCGCTCCTGCGCAGTTCGAACCGGCTGAAATCATCCCCCGGGTCCAACTGCGCCATAACTTCCGGGACGAACCAGCGAAGCACCCGGTGCAACGCCGGGTAAGTGTGCTTGAAGGGAACGTATTCACCGAAGGGAACCAAGTGCACCTTGGAGTACTGCCCCGAGGGCCGCGACGATCCGTCGAACCAAAGCGCGCTGTTACGAACGAGCCATTCATCCTTTTCATCGACGGGCAGCGGATTGACGTGAAACGTAGAGCCCCCCGCCAGTATCGGACACCCCAGCTCGACGGACAGCTCACCTAGGGTTTGGGCCCGGCGTTGCAGCTCAAGCAGTTCCGGATCCTCGCTCGAGGCGACCAGATCCAGGAACCGGCGGTTCATCCCGGACGGCAGCATGGTCTCCGGCCAGATGACCAGGTCGACCGGTGTATCGAGGAATTTCCGCGTCCCGCCGATGTGGTCTTGAAAGATTTTTCCCGGATCCGATGTCCGCCCCGACAGCGTGACCGGGAACGCCTGCTGTACGATCCCGATCACCGGGCCGGGTTTGTGCGTCTCGGCCCCGAGTCGCCATCTGCCATATACGAGCAACCCGCCAGCGGTCGCAACCGTCACGACGAACCCGACCACAATCTGCTTTCGCAGCCGAACCCCGCCGCGCGACCGGCAAAACAGCGGCGCGCCCAATAGGTCGACCAGCGAACCGTTAACCATCGCCACGAAAAACGAAACCCCGTACTGCCCGGTCAGATCGGTTATCTGGATCACCTGCGAAAGGCGATATTGGCTGTGGGCCAGATAGAACCACGGAAACCCGCTGATGACATAGGCGCGGGCGTATTCCAGAGCGACCCAGACAACGGGAAGGAAGATCCACATGGGCCAGTTTCGCCGGATCGCCGCGCGGACGAGAATCGACGCCACTAACCAATACGCAGAAAGATAGATCACCGACGCAGCATATCCCAGGCCCCAAGGCGTCACCCACGTAAGCCAGTACAGGCTTATCGCCCAGAAGACCACCCCGCCAATGAAGCCCGCCAGCACGGGCCATCTTCGCTGCGTCCCGCCACCCAGGGCCAGCGCCCAGGGCACCAGCGCCACATAGGCGAAGTACCAGCGGTCGTAGGGCGCGAAGGAGACGATCAGCAGCGCGGCCGTCAGGAAGTTCAACAGAAGCAGGACGCTGCGGCGAGCTATCTTTACGCGTGGGTGGAATATCTCCAGCGGCGCGCTGCTCGCTGCAGCGGCCAGGCCCTTAGCTTTGGGGTTGGTCGTCCCACGGCCGGTGGTCACCACGAAACTCGACTCCTACGAAGCGGACCCTAAACCACTTCCAGACCCGTCCGGTTTGAATACCGACCCACATCCGGCGCACCTCGGTATTCTGTATTGGCTGTCAATCAGCCGTCAAGGGTCGATCCTACGAGCCCGACGCGCCGAGCGCAGCCTTTACATCGCTATCGTCCGCAACGTAGCATACGCTCAATGGTTTTTGGAGACCCTCAACGTCGCGGTCAAGGCCGGTCAGGCCTGCTGGGCGTGGTCCTGCTTGCAGTTCTGCTCGCCAGCATCGGCGTGGCGCATCTGCTGGTGCATAGACAGTCCGTCCCGGCTCGACGCGGCACCGAAATCATCCGTCAGATTCGCGCCGCCGGGCTGCAATCCGCCTGGGGGACGCAACCAACCGAACTGAAGTACCTCGCGAGGGACGAGAGGGGACAGGTGCGGGCGATTCTCGATATCTCCCGCCGGCCCGTCGATACAGGATACGCCGGAATCGTAATCATGAGGAGCAACGAAGGAGAATCCCTGGAGCAATGGTCGATTTCCGCGGACGCCGGGAAGTGTGTCTACGCCGGCCCGACGCGGCTGGATGGGTTTTCGACAACGAAGATTGTCTTGAGCGGCGATAAGGTATCCGTAGTCCGGATCGGCCGGGGCGGCGCCGAGGCGGGACGTGCGCCCGTGCCCGACAATTACATACCGGAAGGCCTGATGCACCTTGTCATAGCCCGCGTCGCCGGCGGTGGGAGACATGCCTCGTTTCGCAGCATTCTCAACAGCGAGGCGATCGTCGCAAACGAAATCCAATTTGCCACGGTGCATATGCGGCCGCAGAAGCCCGACCAAATCGCCGTTACATGGTCCGGTATGCACATGCGTCGCAAGGAACTGTATCATCTGGACCGGCATGGGGCGGTCGTTCGGTTCGACGACCTCGGTGGGGCCCTGACATTTCGGTTAGAGAAACCGGACGAGAAAGCTGAAAACTGAAAAACAACGCGGGATCGTGACCGTTTCTTCTTTCTTTCAGCTTTCAGTTCTGTGCTTCTATCGCCTGACCGGTTCGAGGTTCTTTTCCTCCATCACCACGGCCCGGCGGATAAGCTCGCCGTCGCTGGGCAGCTCGAGCGTCTCCAGCTCGTAATGAAGGTATCGGCGGTCGTGATATGTCCAGGGGGCGATCTCGCTGAGCAGATCGAACGGCGGGATCTCGTAAATCG
>DAOVQV010000356.1 GCA_030628445.1 Phycisphaerae bacterium
GGCGGAGCATTTCTGACCCTGATACTCGAACGCCCCGCGGAGCAAGGCCGTCGCCAGCGCCTCGATGTCGGTCGAACCATGCGCGAAGATGAAGTTCTTGCCGCCGGTCTCGCCGACGATCCGCGGGTAGCAGATGTACTTGCGGATGTCCGCGCCTATCGCCAGCCAGATCGTCGAGAAGACCCGCGTCGAGCCGGTAAAGTGCACCCCGCCCAGGTCCGCGTGGTCCAGCGCCGGAGGCGCGATGATCGGTCCTGGCCCAGGGACCATGTTGATGACTCCGGGCGGTAAGCCCGCCTCTTGCAGGATCTTCAATATGAAATACGCGGGCAGGACGGCCGCCGATGCGGGCTTCCAGACCACGGTGTTACCCATAAGCGCCGGCGCGGTCGGTAAGTTCCCGGCGATGGAGGTGAAGTTGAACGGGGTTATCGCCAGGACGAACCCGTCCAGCGGGCGGTGCTCCATGTAATTAAGCACGCCGGGCGCCGAGGCCGGCTGATCGCCGTAGACGATCTGCATGAAGTGCGGATTGAACCGCCAGAAGTCGATCAGCTCGCAGGCGGCGTCGATCTCCGCCTGGTGCGCCGTCTTGGAGGAGTTCAGCATCGTCGCGGCGTTCAGTATCTGGCGGTACTTGCCCGACAGCAGCTCAGCGGCCCTTAAGAACACGATCGCGCGGGAATCCCAGGGCATGCGCGACCAGTCGTGCCTCGCCGCGTTGGCGGCCGCGATTGCCTTGTCCACATGCTCCGCCGTGCCCTGATGATACGTGCCCAGCACGTGATGGTGGTCGTGCGGGCAGATCATCTCGACGGTCTTTCCGTTGCGGATCTCCTGGGCGCCGATGAACATCGGGACGTCCACCTGACCCGCCAGCATCTCTGCGACCCTGTCCTTAAGCTCCGCCCGCTCGCAGCTGCCCGGGGCGTAACTGAGCAAGGGCTCGTTCGCCGGCCGCGGAATGTCGAATATCCCGTTAAACATCACCTTCTCCTTGAAACATTTCCAGCAGGCTGGAATCGCGGATTGTCGCGCGTCCCGCCGGAGGCGTCAAGGACAAAGCGCCCGCAGATGGCGTTAAGTGTTGTCCGTGACTCCCGCTCGGGCGTCCCCGCGCACTTCAACAGACCAGTACGCTCTACAGGGCGCCCTTGGTGGAAGGTATCTGACCAGCGCGGTCGGGGTCGATCTGCTTGGCCCGGCGCAGGGCCTGGGCGAAGGCCTTGAAGATCGCCTCGGCGATGTGGTGGTCGTTGGACCCGTAAGCGACGTTTACGTGGAGGTTCATCCCCGCCACCGCGGCCAGGCGGCGGAGAAACTCCTCGATAAGCTGCGTGTCGAACGTCCCTATCTTGTCGCCGGTGAACTTGACGTTGAAGATAACCGCAGCGCGGCCGGACAGGTCCACCGCCACCTCGGCGAGCGTCTCCTCCATCGGCGCAGAGGCCGAGCCGTAGCGGTAGATACCCGCCTTGTCGCCCAGGGCCTCGGCGAGGGCCTCGCCCAGACAGATCGCCACGTCCTCGGTGGTGTGGTGGTCGTCGACGTGCAGGTCGCCGCTTCCCTTGACGATCAGGTCGGTCAGGCTGTGCGTGCCCAGATGGTCCAGCATGTGGTCCAAAAACCCCACGCCCGTGGAGATCCGGGTGCTCCCCGTACCGTCCAGATTCACGGAGACCTCGACCTGCGTTTCGGTCGTCTTGCGTTTGATTGTGGCTTTTCGTTGTCCCATGGGTGCCTCTTCGTCGCAAACGAATGGGCGGCCGTGACCTTATGACCTAGGAACTACTGAATCAACTGCCGCATGGCGCCAACCAACGCCTCATTCTGCGCGGGCGTTCCAATCGTAATCCGCAGTCGATCCGCAATTTCCGCCCGCTTGAAGTATCGAACCAAAATCCCGCGGGCCTTTAGCCGGTTGTA
>DAOVQV010000112.1 GCA_030628445.1 Phycisphaerae bacterium
AGCGGGCGGAGCTGATCGATACGTTGGCAGCGGCTTACGCCGAGGCCGGCCTGTTCGACAAGGCTGTCAATCAGGCCAAGCGTGCGCTGGGATTAGCGTCGTCCAGCGGCAACGAGCAGCTCGTCAGAGTTATTCAGGCGAGGCTGAAGCTGTACGAAGCCGGCAAGGCCTACCACGAAGGCGAATGATTCGCTGCGTTCAGCGCAGAGGAGGATAAGGAAAATCTAATAGATTAGGGAGGTAAGAAGGTGCAGTCATTCATCGGATTGTGTTTGCTGTTGGGTATCGGGCACGCTCTTCGCATGCGGCTTCGTATCTTGCAGAAGCTGTACTTGCCCTCATGCATCATTGGCGGGATCGTGGGTTTGATCCTGATCCAAGGATTTGCAGGTTTAGGTTCGCCGATCCCGGATGCGTGGACGGCCTGGTGGTCCAAGCTGCCCGGGTTCCTGATCAACATCGTCTTTGCATGCCTGTTTCTGGGCGTCAGGCTTCCCAAATTCCGCACGCTGTGGCGCCGGGCGGGCCCGCAACTGGCATACGGGCAGGTCGTCGCGTGGGGCCAGTACGTCGTGGGCGTGGGGTTGTTTCTGTTCGTCCTGAGCCGCTTTTGGGGTCACCTCCCGGCGATGTTTGGCGGCGTCTTGCCCGTGGGCTTTGAGGGCGGCCACGGCACGGCCGGGGGGATGGGGCCTGTGTTTGAGAAACTCGGCTGGCCGGAGGGCAAGGACTTCGCTCTCGCCAGCGCCACGGCCGGAATCGTCAGCGCAATCGTGGTTGGGATGATCCTTATCAACTGGGCAGCGCGGCGAGGGTATACCGTCCGCAGGGCCGCCCCGGCCGTCGTCCCTGAGGACGATTCCATCGCCGTCATTCCCGTCGATCGGCGTCCCAGCGCCGGTAAGCTGACTGTATCATCAGATGCGATTGAGTCGTTCTCCTTGCACTTGGTGATCGTTGGTATAGCTGTGCTGTTAGGGTATCTCATGCAGCAGGGCCTAAAGCAGCTGGGACTGTGGGTTGGCAACGAGACCTTCTTCAAGATCACCGATAGCTTCCCGATGTTCCCGCTGTGTATGGTCGGGGGGCTTATCGTTCAGATCTTCGAGGACAAGTTCGACAAGCACAATCTTGTAGATCTGGGCCTGACGCGCCGGATTCAAAACACGTCCCTGGATTTTCTGGTGGTTGCAGCGATCGCGACGATCAACATCCAGTCGCTGACGGGCGGTATCACGCCGTTTCTGCTGTTGGTGGCTGCGGGGATAGCGTGGAATGTCTTTTGTGTGCTCGTGCTGGCCCGGCGGATGCTCCCGGATGCATGGTTCGAGCGATCTATTGCTGGGCTGGGCCAGTCGATGGGCGTCACGGCTACGGGGTTGCTGCTGCTGCGAGTCGTGGACCCGGATTATGAATCGCCGGCGGCCGAGGCTTTCGCCTCCAAACAGCTCCTGCACGAGCCGTTCCTTGGAGGCGGGCTTTGGACCTCCGCGGCCATTCCGCTACTGGCCGCCCAAGGTTCGCTTCCGGTGTTCCTGATCGCCTGCGGAGCTGTGCTCATCTGGCTGCTCGTGGTCTTCGTCCCACGACTGGTGAGGCGGACAGCGTAAAGCCGCTGCCGAGCCTAATCCTCAGACGCTGAGGTCTTGTCCTGGCCGTTGCCGTCGGCCGGCAACGCGCCCAGCGATGCCAAGGTATCGTGGTACTTTACCAGGGGCCTGTGCCAATGGAACTGTCCCCGTAGTGACATGCCCGCATGTAAGCCAAGCACGAAGAGAATCGCCCAGAAGAAGCCGAGAGTCACACCGCTGACAAACCCATATGCCGCTGCCGTCTTAACTAGGCTACCTTGTGTGGGCGGGGTCTTTGTCTTTTTGGTCTTCAGCGATTACGTCGGTGGCGATTGCTCCTTCGCGTGCAGCGGGGATGCGGCCTAGGAGGCGGCAGATCATCTCGACGTTTCGTTTGGTTGCGCCTTTTTGCGAGATGACATACTGCTGCGCGTCGCGTCCGGCCTGGCGGGCGGTGTCCGGATTCGACAACCAGGCGTCGAGTTGCGCACGTAGCTGGTGGCCGTCCGTCACGCGGACGCAGCCGTGTCGTACCAGCGCATCGGCCTGTGGGAAGTTGAATGTGTGCGGCCCGAAGGCTGTCGGTTTGCCCAGGGCGGCGGCCTCGATCATGTCCGACCCGCCCATGGGTACCAGCGACCGTCCGACGAAAACGCAGCACCCCAGCGAGTAGAACTTCCGCAGCTCGCCCATGGTGTCTCCGAGGATCACGGCCCGGTCCGGGGTGGGCCCGGAGGCTCCGTCCGGTCTTTCGGAGCGACGGATAAGTTGAAACCCGGCCGCGGTTATCAGGCGTGCGGCTTCGTCAAAACGCTCCAGCTTGCGCGGGACGATGGTTAGTTTCGCTCGGGGGTGGGTCTTGGTGAGTTCGGCGAAGACGTCCAAGAGGATTCTCTCCTCGCCCGGGCCGGTCACGCCGGCGACGATCAGTTGGTCCTGACCAGTAATACCAAGTGCGGTGGCCAGGGCATCGGCCCCTTCGATGCTCTCGGCGGCCTCGGATGTGTCGAACTTCATCATCCCGGTTAGGTGGACCTTGCTCGGCTCGACGCCCAGGGCGATGTACCGCTGGGCGTAAGTCTCGTCCTGCACGCCGATGCCCGCCAGGCGATTGAACAACTCACCGGCCAGCGGCCCCAGCAGCCTGTAACGCGGATAGCCCTTATCTGCGCTCATGCGAGCGTTGACGATCACGACCGGGATGTCCCGCTTGTTACAGGTGGCGAGGAAATTGGGCCAAACCTCACCCTCGATCAGCACCACCATCTCCGGTTCGACGCGCCCGATGGCCCGGCGCACGGACCAACTGAAGTCCATCGGCCATTGGAAAACCACATGATCGGGCGAGAAGAGCTTCGTTGCCCTGGTTATACCCGTGTCGGTTGTGGAAGAGATAACGATGCGGTAGTCGGGCAGTTGGCCGTGGAGTTCCTGCACCAGCGTCGTCGCGGCATTTGCTTCGCCTACACTAACCGCGTGTATCCAGATGACCGGTTGGAGGCCGTAGCGGATAGGCGCGGCTCCGAATCGCTCATTGAGCCTGGTGCGGTACCGCCCGTGGCGAATCATTCGGTACACCCAGACGGGCGAGCTGACGAGAAGGCCCGCTGCGTAGATCAGGTCCAAGAGTATCGCGGTCATGTCGGTAGGGTATGCTCCGGTTGGTCGGGGTGTCAATGAAGGGTGCTGGGGCCGCAACGTCTCTCTACTTGCACCCGGAGACATCACCGGTGGTGTATTTGGCGACGGCCGCCTCCAGGTCAACGTCGTTGATGTTGGCCAGCGTGCACAGCCAGGCGAACACATCGCCGAATTCCTCGGCCTTGTCGTGTTTATCGTCCCCAGCCAGCGCCGAGGCCAGCTCTCCGACCTCTTCCATGAACCACAAGAACGTACCGGGCGTTCCGCGTCGAGAGTCTCGTTCGTAATAGGTGCGGCGTATCAGATCCTGGAATGCTTTGATTTCCATTTTTCCGCTCTCTGTATCGTTAGGGGGAACTGCTTCAGGTTTATGTTCGGCGGTGGGCTGGGCCTGTGGGGGATTGGCGCAGCAATCGGGCCGCCGGCGAGAATCGTCTTAGCGGCGGCCCTGAAGCCCTGTCATGAGCTGCCCTTATCCTTCCAGAATCGCGTTGGCAGGGCAGGCGTCCACACAGGCCCCGCAATCAATGCACAGGTCCGCATCGATTGTGTACTTGGGTTCGCCTTCCTTAATGGCCTCGGAAGGACAGGCCTCCACACAACTTCCGCAGGATGTGCATTCGTCGGTGATCTTGTATGCCATTTCACACTCCTTGAACCTTAAGAGAATCCGGCCCGGTCTCCGCCGGGCGGTCACACAACGTGCGGGGCATCTTACGAAATCTACCGGGGATGGTTCAAGGTGCAATCCTGACATTGTCCTGTGTGGTGGACGGGGATGGCTGGGCTTGTAATCCCGGACGAAGTTAGCCTAAACTGACGAAGCGAACCAGGTTTGGCGAGCAGTATTTATCGTCAGTGGTTTTTGAATCACCTCAACCAGTGACGCCCGGCACGAGGAGCTTAGATGAGGCGATTTGTCGATCTGCACACCCACAGCACTGCATCTGACGGATCGTTGCGGCCTGCTGAGTTGGTGGCCCTTGCCGATGCGGCCGGACTTGCTGCCATGGCGCTTACTGATCACGATACGACGGTGGGGTTGGCGGAGGCCAAAGATGCGGCGCGGGGCTTTCCGGAGCTTCGGTTCGTGGAGGGTATAGAGATATCGGCGAAATGGCCCGTCGGTACGCTGCATATTCTTGGGCTGGGTATTGATGAGCAGTCCCCGTCGCTTCGGGCCGTCGTGGCTGAATTGCAGGCCGCTCGGGCCGAACGCAATCCAAAGATCATCGCCAAGCTTCGTGACATGGGCATTGATATCGATATGGATGAGGTCCTGGGGGCGGCTTGTTGCGGCGAACCGCCTGCTCAGATTAGTGGCTCTGGATCGCCGGGGCGACCGGGTAGAATCATCGGTCGGCTTCACATTGCGGAGGTCTTGCGAGCGAAGGGCTGTGCGGGCAGCACCGCCGAGGCGTTTGATAAGTATATCGGCAATTATGCGCCGGGCTTCGTGGATAAGGAACGGCTGACGCCGCCAGAAGCGATCGGCCCCATTCACGAGGCCGGTGGCCTGGCGGTCCTTGCTCACCCCGTGCAACTGGGATGCGAAAACCGCGCACAACTGACCCAATCAGTGCGGGATTTGCAGGCGGCCGGGATCGACGGGATCGAGGTATATCACACCGATCACTCGCCGGACCAGACGCGTGCATACCTCGGGTTGGCCCGGCGGCTCGGGTTAGGTGTTGTGGGCGGGTCGGACTTCCACGGCGCCGCCAAGCCCGGAGCTGTCATCGCCCGCCCGCCAGTGTCGTTACGGGCGATTGGTAAGCTGTGGAGTGAAAAGCTCTTAGGCCTTTAGCTGATCGGGAGATGCAGCGATATTACCTTTGTCGGTCGACCCCGGGGCGTGTGGAGGAAAGCGGTTTTCTCGTTGACGAATCGGCGGATCGGTTTTATCATACAGTAACAGCAAGTGAAGAGCCGGTCCTGGCTTAGGTGGGCAGGGCGTGCGGAGGGATTAGGTGTTCCTATCGTGCTTCTGCTAAGTCCAGGCATTTTATAATCTCAAGAGACCATATCTCGTGAAGCAGTGTACCGCGTCTTGAAGAGGAGGACTTCAGGGACGCGTCGCGTTGAGAACGCTCGCGGCTCTGTTTGCGCCGCAGCGGCTGTTCGCGCGCTGACGGTGGCCTTGCCGCCTCGACGGTGAAGGGGCAAGTGCGCCGAGCGGAAAGTGTGGTTGAAGCGCTCCCGTTGGCGTGCGACGGACAAGGCCGCACTTGGCCTATGCGGCTGGTTTTGTTTGCCCCTTCGAACTGGAGGTATCTTATGGGTAACACGAAGCGCATTGGCTGTTTCCTGTGCGCACTGGCTGTATTGCTGCCCGTAGGCCCGGTTTGGGCAAGTACATTGATTACCACCTCGCCCGATTGGAACCAGCCGACTGCGCATGGCGTCGCCCGGGTACCCTAATTGGTGCTCCCCGACCGCAGCGGCGAATCTGATGGGCTGGTGGGAGGACCGGATGGGGTGCACGGGTCTGTCTGACGGGACGCTTCATACAGCCGTCCCGCCCAGTCCCGCCTATCCGGGCACGGCGGGTACCTGGCAGCAGGGGCTGTGGCACGACGGGACGATCGAGCTGGGGTGGCACATGGACACCAGCAACTGGAATACCAATAACGGGCCGTTTCCACCAGGTGGACTTGGGATGACACTGTCGCACATGATCGGCACGGGCATACAATTCTATTGCTCCTCGGGATACAACGATGTCGGG
>DAOVQV010000177.1 GCA_030628445.1 Phycisphaerae bacterium
AGTACGGCGCCAAGGGCCTCGCCTGGTGCAAGCTGGAAGGCGCCGCCGCCGCCGGAGGCGTCGCCAAGTTTCTCCCCCAGCAGGTCCAGCAGCAACTGACCCAGCAGCTGTCCGCCGGCGACGGGGATCTGATCTTCTTCGTCGCCGACCAGGCCCCCACCGTCAACAGAATCCTGGCCGCTCTGCGGGTCAAGCTGGGAGCCGACCTGAAGCTCTACGGCCCAGATGAGCTCGCCTGGTGCTGGGTGGTCCAGTTCCCGCTGGTGGAATGGGACGAACGCGAAGGGCGCTACCAGAGCATGCATCACCCGTTCACCTCCCCGCGGGCGGAGGACCTGGCGAAGCTTCAGACCGACCCGCCCTCCGTCAAATCGCGGGCGTACGACATCGTCTGCAACGGCATGGAGCTGGCCGGCGGGTCAATTCGTATCCACTCGCCCCAGGTCCAGCAGCAGGTCTTCAAGCTGCTGGGGATCTGTCCGCCCGAGGCCCGCACGAAGTTCGGGTTCCTGCTGGACGCTCTGAAATACGGCGCCCCCCCGCATGGGGGTATCGCGTTCGGGTTGGACCGGATCGTTATGATGATGGTGGGAGGGCAGTCCATCCGCGACGTAATAGCATTCCCCAAGACACAGCGCGGAATCTGCCCGCTTACCGGCGCTCCGGCCCCGATCGATGAGGTCCAGCTGGCTGATCTGAGCCTGCGCGTGTCCGTACATCATCCCGCCCAGAAGGACGAACCTCGCAGCTAGAGTCATACCAACAAGAACAGCACGCCCAATAGAATCAGCACGACGGCGCCGGCGATCTCCGCGCCCTTACCGAACTTGGCGCCGGCGCGCCGCCCGACCTCGACGCCGATCAGCGCCATGACGGCGGCCACCACTCCGATAACGACGCTCACTACCCATATCCCAGAGCCCCGCAGGCCCAGCGATACCCCGACAACCAGCGCGTCGATGCTCGTCGCTGCTGAAAGCATCACCAATGACAAGCCCCTGGTCGGGTCGGCGCGGCGGCGATGGAACCCCTTCCATTCGGCGAGGTGTTCAGCCACGGACCCGGGATCGCTTCGCAGGGCCTCGATAAGCATCTTGGCCCCAACGACCAGCAGCAGTCCGGCGGCGAGGTAGGTCCCGACGCCGTGGAGGAGGGCGGCAAGCTCGCGGCCGGCGATCCAACCCAAGATAGGCATCGCGAACTGAAACAGGCCCATGTGCCACGCCACGCGAAACTTCTGCCTCGCCCCGCCCCAGCGCACACCAACCGCCATGGATACGCTCATCGCATCCATCCCCAATGCGACAGCAATCGCCAGAACATACAGTGCGTACACTTCGGACCCACCCGTCTGATCTGGATTCTACAATAACAGGCGGATCGTTGCAGCGCGGCAACCTTACCACCCCCGTTCGCCCAGAACCCCCTCAGACAACTCACCAGCCCGCCAAGGCAGGCGCGCCGGCAATCAACGAGACCCCCGACCCGGAGTCTGAACTTCGATTGCCCAGCCCCACAGGGGCTGTGCGCGCCTGCTTTGGCGGGTTGGTCGGAGAAACTCCCGCGTCAATGAATGACCCCGTGAGCGATATATTATCGGACCTTGGGCGCGCCAACGCAACAGGCTATTTAGCTAATTCTCCGGTTTAACAGACCCCGTTGTCGCTGCACCACTTAACCGCACGCTCAATACCCTCCTCGTAGTCAATTGTAGGCTCCCACCCAAGCTGCTCGCGCGCTTTGCGGGCAGAAAAAAAGCATCGCCTGCCCATCAGCCAGACCGAATAGCGCGTCACGAGAGGCGGATTAGTCTTCCTGAACAAATGCCCGAACACCTCCATCACAAACGCGGCGCTATACGCTATGCGATACGGGACTTGTTTTGTAACCGGCTTGGCGTCGATGCACCGGGCGATCTTGTTCAGGTATTCCCCCTGGGTGATCTGGCCGTCATTGGAGAGGTTATAGGCCTCGCCGATCGCCTGTTCGCACGTCGCAGCAAGGATGCACCCCTCGGCTTCGTTACCGGCGTATACAAGATTCAACCGGTTCGTCCCGTCGCCGATCAGCTTGGCCTTGCCGGATCGGATCGCCCGAATCAACCTGGGAAGCGACGCCCGGTCTCGCTCTCCGTAGAGCCAACTCGGTTTTACCACGGTAACCGGCATGTCGCCGCGGTCGTGTGCGGCCCAGGCGAGCCTTTCGGCCTCGACCTTGGCGCGGCTGTAGTAGCTCCATTTGTGCAGGTCAACGCCCAGCGGGGCCGTCTCGTCCAGCACCAAGCCTTCACCGTCGGGGTGTCCGTAGGCTGAGATGCTGGAGATGTGCAGGAACCGCTTCACCCCCGCCTGGGCGGCGGCGGCCAGCATGTTTCGTGTTCCGTCTATGGTGATGGCGACGAAACGCCGCCACGGGCCCCAGTCTCCCACCTGGGCGGCGCAATGGTAGACGGTATGGACGCCCTCCAGCGCTGCGGTAAGGGTCGCGGGATCAGTCACGTCGCCGACGGCCTTTTCGAGAGCCCACTGATCCAGAAACCGCGTGTCGCTGCTGGGGCGGACCAGGACACGAACCGGTTCGCCGGATGAGATCAGCTTCTCGACAATATGACTACCCAACAGTCCAGTGGCGCCCGTAACCAGATTCATCGCTTCTACCTCCTCAAGGTGGGAAACACGTGAGCCTTCCCAGGGCCGTTTAACCGTGCGCAGGAAAAGAGGTTCTAGACGTCCGGGCGGGCTACGTCAAGAATGATTTTACCCGCCCGGTGGATAGCCCCTTAAGTCCCACAAACCGCGGATGGACCCGGTGGATAGCGGCGCCCGCGCGGGGGTGAGTTTCGACCCCGATCGGGCCGGACGGACGGGCCAGGCGGGCGGGAATTTACCCGAAAAAAATGGGTTGGCGGGATTGCGAGGTTCGTCTATACTTGAGGGTACCTACAGATGGTCGGGCTCGTCCGGTGGTCCGGACGGGACCCGCAACCCACCCCATAATAAGGGAAAGATCGGCCGAAAAATGGACCTAAGTTACACGATGGAACCTGCCGATTAGTAGGAAAGGAATCCTGACACCCTAAGCTCGAAAACACCGCCCTTGAGCCAGGATTGAGGCCACAATGCTTTTGAGATATACCTTCCGTCCGACAAACCGCCGGATCAGAATTCTGGTCGGTTTGCTGCTTGCCGGGCTGTTCTGTCTTCAATGCACCCAGACGATCGCCTTCCGGCAGTCCAGATACATGGTCGCGATAAACGGCAGGGAGATTGGCGCCAACGCACCCGAAGTCACCGACCAGCTCGTGGAATTAGCCAAGACCGACCACATCGCCCTCCTTGAACACTGCCTTACCCATTACCGCCGCCAATACCACGATTACGACTGCACGCTGATCAAGCAGGAGCGGATCAACGGATCGGTGACACCCGAGCAATGGATCGACGTGGCGTTTATGGGCAGCCCGTTCAGCGTCGCCATGCAGTGGGTCAGGAACGCCCCGGCCGGCGACCGCGTGCTTTACGTTGAGGGGAAGCACAACGGCCGCATGCTGATCCGACCCACCAGCCCGCTGCTGCGGGCCGTGGTGCCAACCGCCTTCTACAAGCCCGACAGCAAGGAGGCGCTGCGAAACTCGCTTCGCCCCGTCAGCATGTTCGGGTTCGAGCGCGGGCTTCAGAGCCTGCTGAAAGTATACCGCCTTGCCCGCGACGGCGGCGATCTGAGGGAAGAGTTCGGCGGGTTCGCCGAGGTGATGGGCCGCAACGCGATCGTTATCATCCGCCACCTGCCCAACAAGCCCGAATACCCCGCCGGTAAGACGGTCATCTGCATCGACCTGGATCATATGGTCCCCATCTGCATCGAGGGGTACGACTGGAACCAGCAGGTCTCCTGGGAGCAGCGGCTGACCGGGAGGTACGTCTACAAGGACATCAGGTTCAACGTGGGGCATACACTGGACGATTTCGAGCCCGCCAATTACGGCCTGAAGTCGCCAAGCTAGAGCAATTTAAGATTTTCTGTCCCGTCCTGGCCGGCTGCGGCTTCGGCTGACTTCGTCAGGCTGCATCGGCAACCCATTGGGTTTCCTGCTTCGCCTTCCTTGTCAGCCTTGTCCTCGCTGG
>DAOVQV010000345.1 GCA_030628445.1 Phycisphaerae bacterium
AGTCGGGCATGGCGGCGCGAGACCGTCCCGTCGTTCAGTGGAGCCGTTTCGCTTTCGCGGCCGATGATGGTCTCGTCGTCGCCCAGTGAAAACGCCCGGCCCTTGTCGGGGCCCTGTATGACCTGTATTGCAGCCACGAACCTACCTCAAGAACCACATTCAGCTTGGAATATGTCCTACGTCAATTCAGCCAGTTCGCATTTCCCGGGCGCTTGGATGATATCGCGCATTTGGCAGCGGCCTTTCCGGTCAGCGACAAGAAGCTTCGACAGGGGAAATTGTTATTCCTGATAAACTAGTCGACCTATTTAATGATACGCCTGCGGCCGATTACTGTCAATTCCACTCGCCCGGTTCCGAGTCGCTCCGCCCGCCGACCAGAAACGGATTACCCGCACGTTCAGCACCGATGGTGGTTACCGGCCCGTGACCGGGGAGCACGCGCGTCTCATCCGGCAGGACGAGTAGTTGGTCGTGGATGTTTCGTATCAATCGCTCGGCGCTTGCCCCCGGGATATCGGTCCGGCCGATACCCCCGGCGAACAGTGCATCGCCCGTCAACACCACTCGCTCCGTATTGGAATAGAAACTCACTGAACCCGGCGTGTGCCCGGCCGTGTCCAGTATCTGCCACGACGTCTCGCCGAGCATCAAGGCCGTGCCCGGCTCCAATAACTGGTCCGGGGCCGGTGCGGATACGGTAAACCCGAACGGTGCTGACATGTTCGCCATAGGATCGCCCAGCATGCGCGCGTCGCCGACCGGACAGCAAACCCGGGCATCGCCGAACGCCTCCTTGAGCGCACCTACACCTCCTATGTGATCGCCATGCCCGTGCGTCAGCCATATCTGCTGCGGGACCATGTCCGTTCCCTCCAGGAACGAGATCACGGGTTCTGCAGGGAAGGCCGGGTCGACCACTGCGCAGGCGCCGGCGCTGCGGAGCAAGTAGCAGTTAGTCTCAAGCGCACCAAGTACAAATATCTCTATGTCCAGGGGCATCGATAACCGGTCGCGTTAGCTGAGGGATTCGCTGATGACTTCGGCCACGTCGCTGGTATCTGTTTCCGGCCGGGCAAGACCGACGATCTCGCGTTCTCGCAAGGCGTTTTCGGGCGAGTCGGAGGCGTGCGCGCCGTTTCGCATAAGGTCGCGGCCGAAGTCGCTGCGGACGGTGCCCGGCTCGGCCTTGGTCGGGTCGGTCGAGCCGAGGACTGTGCGGATCTTGGCGATTGCGTCGGGTCCTTCATAAAGCAGCGCCAGGCACTTGGTCCTGCTGGCGGTGGCCTTGGCGGCTGGGTCGGTAACGTCCTCGGGGTTCACGCCCGTCATGTACTCAACGATGCGGTTGAATTCCGCCGTGGCGTTGCGCTCGGCCAGAAGCTCAGCGGCCGCTTCGGCGTCGCTCATCGTGAAAGGGAAGCTGAATGCGTCGTGCAGGCGGCGGTAGACTTCCTGTGTGACGTTGCCCTTCAGCTTCGTGACGAACTGCCCCTTCAGCGGGCCGTAAAACTCCTCGCCCTGTGCGACGGTCATGTTGAACAGCTTCGCGCCGACGATACGCAGGCCTGTAAGGCTGAAGGCGTCGATGATATTGCCGGGCCGGCGGCTGCGACGCTCGAAGTTGTCCGGCTTGAGCATCACCAGCGAGACTTGGATATTGGGCTTCTCGTACTTTATCCGCCCGGTGAGCAGGCCGCCGTCGCTGGCGGCGTAGTCGGCGAACAGCTTCAGGTGCTCGTCGTTCAGCTTCGAGTCCGGGCAGGTGATGACGGCGGGCTCGAAGTAGTGAATCCGCCCGGCGTCGTCGTGGATGAAATCGCCGTACGTCCCGCGGATGGTGTCCCCGACGGGCTGCTCTGTGAACGCCCCGATAACGTCATCCTTCAGATGCCGCACCGCATTGGGCCCGCGAAACAGAAGCAGCATGCATCGCGGTAAGAAGCCCCACGGGTTCTTCTGGCGAAGCGACTGGTCGACGTAGTTGTGCCAAGCCTCGGCGATCGCCGGTTCCGTCCCCGGCGGCCAGATCACTTTTTGATACGCGTCGACGAACTCAT
>DAOVQV010000381.1 GCA_030628445.1 Phycisphaerae bacterium
CACTTTTCACTTCAAGAGCTTCTTAACTTGCTTGCAGATCAATTCAACGGCCCCTTGGCAGGACTCCCGCCCGGCATCGGCGGATGGGTTGGCTCGAGGATCCTCTGTGACGACCTTATCCGGCGAGCCCGTCCCGTCGAACCCGGGCCCGTCAACGATCGCGAAGTCCTGATACCGGATCGGCGTTTCGATCGGCGGCAGCTGCGACAGGTCAACGCTGTCGGGGTGCAGGTGCAGCATGGCGTTGGTCTCGCCGGAAGCGGCATGCGCGCCGCTGCCGCAGGAGGCGCTGTCCTGCGAACCCACCAGCCCCACCAGGACGCGAAGCTCGCTGCGATGGTTGAATTCCTTGGTAAGTCGACGCAGGACTTGGACCTGGTTGACCGCGCCGTGCCCGTTGACCAACACGGCGCACTTGGCGCCTGTTCGGGCGATCTGCTCCAGAGCTTCCCTGACAAGGATTGCGAACGTTTCCTCGCGGCAGTAGGCGCTGGGCAAGGTGTTGGCCGGGAAATCCATGCCCACAATATACTCATCTCGTGAGAACCCGAGGTTCTCGAGCGTCTGGGGGTCTCGCTCTCGCTCCGTGCCCCAGAACAGCGTCGGCCAGACGATTCCCCCAATCCGCTCGCAGACCTGGCGGGCGACGGCCTGTGCAATCAATGGATCTGTCCCGAACGGCAGATGCGGCCCGTGCCATTCCAGGGGCCCCAAAGGGAGGTAGATGACGGGGTAGTTTCGGAGCCGACTGGTGACTTCCGCCGGACGCAAATGTGAGAACCGGATCTCGTTGTCTGTCATATCTTCCCTCAATCGACTCAACCGAGATGTCCCAAATGGCTGCTTGGGCACGACCATCGCGGCCCGTCGCCTGCGATTCTACCGGGTTCGGCGGGCGTGACAAGCCTGCTTTCGCGCCATCAGCGCCGCCGTGCGCCGATCTGTCCGGGGGGCGCCGCCGGCCGGGCCGTGAGGGGATTCGCGCAAAGAAACAGCCGACCCGGGGATTCGAACCCCGAACCCCGGCTTTACGAAAGCCGTGCTCTACCGTTGAGCTAGGTCGGCGCAGGTTCAGCTAACAAGCAGCTTGGAGATCATATATCTTATCGGCTCGGGCGGGCAAGGGGCTTTGGGTGGTGTTGTCGGGTGCAGCGGGGGCCGCTTGCGTTATGGGCGGGACGCGATCACGGCGCGTCCTGCGGGCCAGTTCCTCGACAGGACCCACCGGGCGACGTACCTGGCGACAAAGCTCGGCCTGGTGGCGGCGGTGTGCGGGGAGTCTCCGCCGGCCATTGCACTGGTAATTGACACCTGATACAGCTTGCTGTATGCGAGTCGTTTGGCGGAGCTGGCCGTCCCGGATGGTCTGTCGAAACCCATCAGGCCGGCCGAGGGTCCATGCGTTCCGTCCACATTCCCCATGACTATCGTGCCGAGTCCCAACAAGGCCGTATCGTCGGTATTGTAGAAGTTGGCAATTCCGCACTTACAGCGCGACAGGGCCTTGGTCAGGTCGTAGGCGGTGGAGATGCTGGCCGACAGGAGAATCAGCCCGTCGACCTTTCGGTCTTCCGGCATGGCCTCTGCGGCGAAGACGGCCACG
>DAOVQV010000063.1 GCA_030628445.1 Phycisphaerae bacterium
CACTTCGTGCAGTTGACGATCCGAACGCCGACCCCGAAGAAGCCCTGCATCTGCTGGCGGATCTGCCCGTACCCGCCGCATGTATCGCAGCGCTGCGGCGTGGTGCCCCGCCTGGCGCCGGTGCCGCCGCACGTATCGCAAATGTCCAAGCGATCGAACTCCAGTGTCTGATCCGCGCCGGTCGCCACCTGCTCCAGCGTCAGCTCGACCTGCGTCTCCAGGTCCAAGCCCCGCCCGGTTGCGGATGAGGCCCCGCGCGCAAAGCCCATTCCCGAAAAGATGTCCTCGAACATCGAGAAGATGTCGCCGAATCCCATCGACGAGAAATCATGGATGCCTGATCCGCGCAGCCCTTCGTGCCCGTAACGATCGTACCTTTGGCGCTTGATCGGGTCGGAAAGGACTTCGTACGCCTCGGCCAGCTCCTTGAATTTCAGTTCGGCTTGGCCCTTGTCGCCCTTGTAGTTGTCGGGGTGGTACTTCAGCGCCCCGCGGCGGTATGCACGTTTGATCTGTTCGGCGTGCGCGTCGCGGGGTACGCCGATGACCTCGTAATAGTCGCGCTTCTGTGGCATGGTGTTCGCTACACCTAGGTCCGCAAGGGCGCACTTCAGTTTTGACGACAATCAGGGGCGCTGTTGACAGTTGTCCCAGCGCCCCTGTGGATAGGAATCATCATGTGAATCTCTCGCGCGACGGGACGGGAGCCCCGCCGGGCGGAATTTTAGTGTCCCGCCCCTCGTTAGTGGATCGCGCCGACGACCTGCTCTTCGGCCTTTTCGTCGTATTCGGCGACCATCAGGTTCGTAGTCAGCAGCAGGGCGGCCATGGATGCGGCGTTTTGCAAGGCTGTGCGCGAGACCTTTGCGGGGTCGATGATCCCGGCGGCGATCATGTCTATGTACTTACCCTTGGCTGCGTCGTAGCCGGTCGTGCCGGTCTTTTCCAGCTTTTCCAGCAGTTCAGCCACCACCACGTCTCCGTCGGCGCCGGTGTTGTCGACGATCTGCCGTGTGGGGGCCCTTAGGGCCTTGGCGACGATCCGAGCGCCGATCTTCTCTTCGCCGCGAGCCTTGTCGATCGCCTTGTCGACCGCTGCGATGGCCCGCAGGAACACTACCCCTCCGCCGGGGACGACACCTTCCTCGCTGGCGGCCCGCGTGGCGTGGACGGCGTCTTCGATCAGGTCGTGGCGCTCCTTCATTTCCGTTTCGGTGTTCGCCCCTGCCCGCACCACCGCCACGCCGCCGGTCAGCTTCGCCAGCCGCTCGCTGAGCTTCTCGCGGTCGTAATCCGAAGTCGTCTTTTCAATCTGGGTGCGGATTGTATCGCAGCGGGCCTTGATGTCCTTTTTGCTCCCCGCGCCCTGGACGATCGTGGTGGTGTCCTTCGTTATGATAATCCGTTTGGCCCCGCCCAACATGTCCAGTTCTATGTTCTCCAGCTTGACGCCGAGGTCCTCGCTGATGAACTTTCCGCCCGTCAGGGCCGCGATATCGCCCAAGATCGCCTTTCGCCGGTCGCCAAAGGCCGGGGCTTTTACGGCACATACATTAAGCATCCCTCGCAGGCGGTTGACCACCAACGCGGCCAGGGCCTCTCCCTCTATGTCCTCTGCGATGATCAGGAGCGGCTTGGCGGCCGTCATCACCTTCTCCAGGATGGGGACAAGGTCCCGCAGCGAGGAGAGCTTCTTCTCATGGATGAAGATGTATGCGTCTTCAAGGACGGCCTCGAGCGTATTGGGGTTGGTCATGAAGTACGCCGAGATGTACCCCTTGTCGAACTGCATACCCTCGACGATCTCAAGCTCCGATTCTGTGGACTTTCCTTCCTCCACGGTGATGACGCCGTCCGTCCCGACCTTATCGAATGCCTTCGCGACCATTTCGCCGATATCGGCGTCCCAGTTGCACGATACGGTGGCGACCTTTTGCAGATCGGTGGCGCTTTTGACCGGTGTGGATTGTTCGGCGATTGAATCGGTCGCTGCTTCAACGGCCAGGTCGATCCCACGCTTGATCGCCATGGGGTTCGCGCCGGCGATTACGTTCTTGATTCCCTCTTGCATAATCGCCTCTGCCAAAACGACGGCCGTGGTTGTTCCGTCTCCTACGACGTCGGAGGTCTTGGAGGCCACCTGGTTGGCCATCTTCGCGCCCATGTTCTCGAACGGACCGGGCAGGTCGATTTCCTTGGAGACCGTCACGCCGTCCTTGGTGACTTTCGGCGAACCGAAGCTTTTCTGCAGCAGGACATTCCGCCCGGTGGGCCCGAGCGTGACCTTGACGGCCGCGGCCAGCTTGGATATCCCTTCCAACATCGCCATCCGGGCGTCGGTATCAAAAAGCATTTGCTTCGCAGGCATCGTTGCGCTCCTTGCACGTCGGCTGGGACGTCCAAACCGCCCTGCCGCGCGCTTCAGGTTGGATGGTTATTTCTGAATGATTCCCAGCACGTCCGATTCGCGCAGGATGACATGGTCATCACCGTCGATCTTGATCTCTGTGCCGGAGTACTTTCCGTAGAGGATCTTGTCGCCTTTCTTGACGGACATCTTGGCCCTGGTCCCGTCGTCCAGCACCTTGCCCGGTCCGACCGCGACGACCTTCCCTTGCTGGGGTTTTTCCTTGGCCGTGTCGGGCAGGACGATTCCGCCGGCAGTGGTCTGCTCAGCCTGGGACTGCTTGATCAGCACTCTATCTTCAAGGGGTCTTACCGCCATTGGTTGTATCTCCTTGCTTGCAAGCGTATGCGTACGGTTCTTATTGGTCTTTGCTGGGTTACATCATGCCACCCATGCCACCCATACCACCCATGCCACCGCCCATGCCTCCCATACCACCCATCCCGCCGCCAGGCGGCATCGCGGGCGGCGTTTCTTCCTCTTCGCGCGGCAACTCGGTGACGGCCGCATCGCAGGTCAATAGCAGCGTGGCTACTGATGAGCTGTTCTGCAGAGCCGTCCGTACGACCTTCGCCGGGTCGATCACCCCGGCGGCGACAAGATCTTCGTATTTCATCGTCTCGGCGTTGAATCCGAAGTTTCCAGTGTGCTTTTCGACGTCCCGCAGGACCACTGAGGCGGTCTGGGCGGCATTGGCGACGATTTGCTTGAGCGGTTCGGTGATGGCTTTGGCTACGACCGCAGCGCCTGTTGCCTCGTCGCCGGTCATCTTGATCCTGTCCAGCGCCTTGGCGGCCCGGATCAGCGCCACGCCGCCGCCGGGAAGAATCCCCTCCT
Source organism: Phycisphaerae bacterium (assembly GCA_030628445.1). Lineage (GTDB taxonomy): Bacteria > Planctomycetota > Phycisphaerae > SM23-33 > SM23-33 > DAOVQV01. Next base: position 3,245 of record DAOVQV010000063.1, read on the forward strand.
CGACGGCTGCGCGGGTGGCATGCAGGGCGTCCTCGATGCGGGCCTTCTTCTCTTTCATCTCAGACTCGGTGGCTGCCCCGACGTTAATCTGTGCGACGCCGCCGGCAAGCTTGGCGAGGCGCTCCTGCAGTTTCTCCCGGTCGTAATCGCTCGTGGTGGTTTCGGTCTCATCGCGTATCTGTCCGATGCGGGCCTGGATTTGGCTCGTCTTACCCGCCCCCTCGATAATTGTGGTGTTGTCGTTGTCGATGACTATCTTCTTGGCCGTGCCCAGATCGGCGATCGATACGCTCTGAAGGTCGATACCCAGATCCTTGGTGAATACCTTCGCGTCGGTAAGGATCCCGATATCGGACATCATCGCCTTGCGGCGATCGCCGTAGCCCGGGGCCTTGACCACACAGACTGTCAGAATCCCGCGCAGCTTGTTGACGACCAGTGTCGCCAGCGCCTCGCCTTCCACGTCCTCGGAGATGATCAGCAGGGGCCTCTTGGCCTGCGAGACATTCTCCAGGAGCGGGACGAGTTTAGCGACGTTTGAAATCTTGTCCTCGTGGATCAAGACTAGAGGCTTTTCCAGCACGCATTCCATGGCCTCGGGGTCGGTGACGAAGTGCGGCGAGATATATCCGCGGTCAAATTGCATCCCCTCGACCACGTCCACCGTCGTATCGATGCCCTTCCCTTCCTCCACGGTGATAACGCCATCGCGGCCGACCTTCTTCATCGCCTCAGCCAGCATCTTGCCTACTTCCTGATCGTTGTTCGCGCTGATGGCCGCGATGTTGCGAATGTCCGTGTCGCTCTTGACTGGGGTGGAAAGCTTGGCCAGCTCATCGACAATCGCGTTGACGGCCTTGCGAATCCCGCGCGCCAGCGCCATCGCGTCGGCCCCGGCTACCACGTTGCGGTACCCTTCCTTGAAGATCGCCTCTGCCAGAACCGTCGCGGTGGTTGTCCCGTCGCCGGCCGCCTCGGAGGTCTTGGAGGCCGCCTCCTTGACCAACTGGGCGCCCATGTTTTCGGTCTTGTCGCTCAGCTCGATCTCTTCGGCCACGGTCACGCCGTCCTTGGTGACGGTCGGTGCGCCCCAGCCCTTGTCGAGAATGGCCGTGCGCCCCCGAGGACCTAATGTGCTCCTGACCGCGCGGGACAGTTTCTCCACGCCTGTCAGGAGGGCCGCCCTGGCGTCGGTGGCCATTGTTATCTGCTTAGCCGCCATTGACAGATTCTCCTTTCAATTGTCCCAAAAAGGAATTATTCTAACTGGCTGCAAGAAATAGTGTTACAGATATCGGGCCGTCTGGGCTACGGGCAACAGCGGCCCGACAGAAGCGCAGTTATACCTGACGTGACACAAGCAAGGTTCATGCCTGGAAAGATAAGTTATTCTTGATACAATTGTTACGGGTTTACAGTGGCCGGGTCGGTTGACGTGGGCCCTGCCAACTGGGCACCCTGGGTGGTAGTTTCGGCCGCAATCGACAGGATTGTGACCCATACCGGGGACCGCAGTCCGGCTGGACTTGTTGATCGGCGGATCTATGAGGGAAATAAACAATGTTGACAGATAACATACTGGACCTGATCGGTAACACGCCGTTGCTGCGATTGCCCGGGGAGAGGGTCTACGCCAAGGCGGAGTTCCTCAACCCGGGCGGTTCGATCAAGGACCGTGTTGCTCTGGGGATGATCGAGGGCGCCGAGCGCGACGGCCGCCTCAAGACAGGCTCGGTGATCGTCGAGCCTTCCTCCGGGAATACTGGGATTGGCGTGGCCTTGGTGGGCAGGCTGAAAGGGTACCGTGTGATCGTCGTCATGCCGGAAGGGATGTCGCAAGAGCGCAAGAAGCTTATCAAGGCCCTTGGGGCAGAGCTTGTCTTGACGCCGGATGACGCCGGGATCGCAGGGTCGGTTCAGCGCGTCGCGAAAATGGCCGCCGAGGACCCCAACATCTTCGTCCCGCAGCAGTTCGAGAATCCGGACAACCCCCGGTGCCATTATGAGCAGACCGCCCCCGAGCTGTGGCGCCAGATGAGCGGCGATATCGCCTGCTTCGTCGCCGGCGTCGGGTCCGGCGGGACGCTCCAAGGAGTGGGTAAGTTCCTCAAGGAGCACAACAGCGACGTTGTCCTGGTTGCTGTCGAGCCGAAGAACGTCTCAGCTTTGCTGGGCCACGAGCCGGGTCTGCATCAAATCCAGGGGATAGGCGACGGGTTCATCCCGGCGGTCCTGGATGTGTCGCTTGTGGACGAAGTGATCGAGGTGACTGATGAGGAGGCGATCGATACGACGCGCCAGCTCGGCCGCGATCATGGTCTGCTGGTGGGGATCTCGGCCGGGGCGAACGTCTGGGCGGCCCGGCAGCTTGCTGGGAGGATCGAGGGGAACATTACCACGGTCTTGCCAGACCGGGCAGAACGGTATTTCTCCACGGCGCTGCTGTGAGGATATCATTTCCGCCAGACGGATCTGCCCCCAGTTGCGTGTTCGTACGCAGCTTTTGAGCACCGGGAAGGCCCGGACTTGATAATTCAACCGCGCGGCGCCCATGACCTTTGATCTGCGCCGACCTGGGGGTATAATTCATTTCGTGGTCGCTTCAGGTTCGATCATAACGGTTAGTCTGAACCCCGCTATCGACCGTCTGATCGAGGTGGAAGGTTTTACCCTAGGTATCCATCAGGTCGGCCGGGAGGTCCGTCGCGTCCCCGGGGGTAAGGCCGTCAATGTCACCCGTGTCCTGGCTGCGCTGGACACCCCCAATATCGCCACGGGTTTCTTGGGCCGGGAGAACCGAGGCGCGTTTCAATCTGTTCTGATCAACCCGATTGTCTCCGATGAGTTTATTCTCATACCGGGCCTGACGAGGGAGAACATCACCATCGCCGACCCGACCGGTGCCCGAGAGACGCACATCCGCGAGACGGGCCTGGCCGTCAGCCGTGAGGATTGCCAGCACCTTAGAGAAAAGTTGGAGCGGCTGATCGGCCCGGGAGCGATTGTCGTGTTCAGCGGGTCGACTCCGCGGGATATCGGCGGGACGGCTTTTGCGGAGATGGTCGATCTTTGCGCTGCTGGCGGTGCTCGCGTGGCCGTTGATACCGATGGCAGCGCGCTGCGGGCGATGGCGGGTAAGAAGCTGTGGCTTCTCAAGTGCAACACCGAGGAGCTGGCGGAATTGATAGGGCGAAAGCCGGTAGATCTGCAAGATGAGCTGAGGGCTGCCAAGGTCATTGCTTCGACCGTCGAGGTCGTTCTGCTGACCCGTGGCTGCGAGGGTGCGTATCTTTTCACATCTGAGTTCGGCGTGTACGGTAACGCGCCTTTGGATGAGGCCCAGGTCAAGAATACCGTTGGTTGCGGGGATGTCCTGCTGGGTGCTTTTCTGGCTGGGATAGTTCGCGACCGGGATATCCCGGAAACATTCGCTGACGCCATCGCCGCCGCCGCCGCCAGCGCGTGTGACCTCGCCACAGCCGAGTTTGACCCGGAACTGGTCAGGGAACTGCGGACGAAGGTTGAACTGAAGCATCTTTGAGGCCGGTTACTCCCCACGCCGCTCAAGGCGGCGAAAAGTCGGGATTGGTCCTCAACCGCGCTACCTACGATATGATCGGCGCGAGTAGTTCGCTTATGAACTTGCCGATTTGCTTGACGAGTCTGCCGCGGTCCGTTCCGACAGCGGCGGCGTCTTCGATGCGGCGGACGATAGCGGACCCGACGATCGCCCCGTCTGCGACCTGGCAGACGTGCTCGACGGTGGCGGCGTTGGAGATTCCGAAGCCCACGCAGATTGGGGTATCGGTGTGTGTGCGAAGCTCGGCGACGGCTTGGATCATCTCCTCGGGTAACTTTTCGCGCTCCCCGGTTATCCCTCTAACGGAGACGTAGTAGATGAACCCCCGGCAGTGGCCGGCGATACGGAGGCGGCGGTCCGGCGGGGTGGTCGGAGCGACCAGCATCACGTTGCACAGGGCCTGAGCCGTGGCGAGCCGCTCGGTGTTCCGGGCTTCTTCTAACGACAGGTCCGGGATGATAACCCCATCGAACCCGGCCTGCCTTGCTGAGGCGAGATATTCTTGGACCCCGTGGCGGTAGACGATGGCGTAGCTGACCATCCCCACCAGTGCAAGCTGCCCCCCGCCGCTGCGGTACTTGCGAACGGCTTCGAAGATATTCTTGCTGGTGGTCCCGGCCCCCAGCGCCTCGGTGTAGGACGTCTGGATCACCGGACCGTCGGCGACGGGGTCGGAGTAAGGAATACCC
>DAOVQV010000338.1 GCA_030628445.1 Phycisphaerae bacterium
TAGCAGTCGTTGATGGTGATGTGACTGGCGCCGGTACCGAGTATCCACCGTCCGGCGTTCTCGGCCTTGACACCGTCGACGGTAATGTAAGAGCGACCTGGAATGTTGATCCGAGGATTGGAAGTCGTCAGCACAGCCTGGCGCGAGTTTTGGGCTTGGTATGTAATCTCCAGCCCCGCAGAACCATTATGGGACGGAGCAATGGGCGTGCTGTACGACCCGTTCATCAGAATCGCCGTGTCGCCCGGGGTCAGATCCGAATTGGCCTTGGATAGCGACCAGGGGTTTCCTGGCGACCCGTCGCCGCCCGCCGTACCGGTCGGCGAGACATAATAAACCGCCGCCTGCGCCTCCAACCCAACCCATCCCAGACACATAACCATCACCGCTGCGATGCGGGATACAGTTGCAACTGTGATATGTTTTCCGAAACGCATCCTTACTACCTCCTTTGAAGGTTCTGCTTCATCCACCTCAGCCCAGGGCGATCCTCATAAGGGAACCGTAATCAACTGCAAGGCCAAGAACATGTTAGTTGCGTTGTCGCGGACGATGATCGCATCCGTCGGGCCGACCTTGCGGTCGCGATTGAAGTCGCAGATATTCGTGATGTCCGTAGGGTTCACCATCAGTGTGTGCGGATCGGTTTGCACGGCGACCTCATCGGCGAGCGTAACCCCCGCATCGGAAGGCGAATTACCCGTCTCGCCGATGGCGTTTCCGAAGTAGAATACGTCGGGGATGGTCAGACCGGTGTTCGCAGTAGCTTTGACGGTCAATTGCATCCATTGCTTTTCGATAGCGTTGTCGGCCCAGATGATCGTCACCCGGTCCGAACCGCTCGCGCCCGCACCGACCCGAAGCGTAACGGACGTCGGCGCCGGGGCGGTTACCCACCCGGCCGGGTTGGAGTCGTTCCCGACCTTAAACTCAAAGTCCGAAGCCGTCGGCGCGGCGGGAAGGTTCTCGATATCCACCATCACGCCGTTTATCCCGCGTGCGTAGCTGGTGTAGTTGGCGAACGTCGCCGCCCCGCCCGGAAGCAGTGCGCTCTTGTCGGTGGCGATCGCCGCATCGTCGTTAGTGTTGGCGGCCGGGTCGTCTCCGTCGAAGGAGCAGTCGTTGTAGAACACATGTCGCCCGACGACCTCTGCAACTAGCGATGACGACTTGATCAGAATCGCAGCCCGGTGCGAAACCAAGTTGATGCTCGTCACATCCGGGAAGGTCGCCGGGTTGTCGTTTATCGTTGCGTGAGACAGTTGCTTGCACGGCTCGCCCAGCGGGATGGACGATACGTCGCCGCTCGTCGGGTTGACGTATACATAGCCCTCCGTAAACTCTCGCCAGTAGATGTTCCTGCCCCCGTAATTGGTCACCTGGTAGGTCCCCACGGCGTCGCCGACGTCGATCCGATCGTATTCGTCGTACCAATAGAGCTTGTAGTAGGCCTCCACCTTGTTCGAGAAGTAGAACACGTCATTACCGCGCACGTCGTTCCTGCCGATGAGGTAAGACCCCATCGCATACCACAATGCGTCCCAATAGCTGACGGGCTCGCCGTAGTTGTCCGTCCCGCTTGCGCCTTCTGCCATGTCCACGTGGGAGAACATCGCCGCGCCGCAGTTGACCATGTTAACCATCACGTCAACCTGGCGTTTCCACTTGGTCTCGTCATACCAGCGACAGTTCCCGCCCCACCCGTGGCAGAAGGTTCCTTCGGAGTTCAGCCAGTCCGGGTAGTCCGGGTCGGCGTCGATGGCAAGCCACGCCGCGTACCCGGCTGCGTCGCTCACGGGATCGGAGTTGGTCCAGATCTTAATGCCCCGGGCGTGCAGGCCGGCGGACAGGGCCTTGTGCCAACTGAGCATCGCGTCCGTCCAGTCCGCGCCGGTTGGATACTTGGCCGGTCTCTCGCAGAAATAGCTGGGGTAGGTCACCATGCAGTTGTCTACGAAAACGCCGTCGGGGCGCCATTCCTGATCGACGATGTCGTGCTCGGTCGCCTCAAGCCAATACGCCTGGAACCCCGCGCTGCCGAAATCCAGCACTCGCCGGTTGGTGCTGTAGTATGTGTTTATGCGCTGAGCAGAAGA
>DAOVQV010000360.1 GCA_030628445.1 Phycisphaerae bacterium
CTGGGCAGGCTTGGAGGCGTCGCCGGGCTTATCAGCGCGATGTTCTGGTCGCTGATCCTGCTGGCGATGGTATTGCCCTGGCAGCAGATAGTAAACGGCCAGATCGCCTGCGGCGCGCTTTTCAATCTCGGCGACCTCGTCGCCAAGGCCAAGACCGTCAAAGCAAGCTGGGGCGCCGAGGATACTTCACTGTCGCAATTGATCTTCTACTATGGCCGGTTCATGGCGTTTCCGATCATCGCCTTGCTGACCTGGCTTGTGACACAGGCGAAGTTCGCACGCGGATGCAGGCACATGCAACTGCCCGCGACGGTCGAGACAGAGTAACGTAGTTAGAGCGGTTAACGGGATTCTGTCTGGCGGTGGCGTATACTACATAAGCGCTGCGGCGAGGGCCGGCTTTGCCTTCTATCCGCGGTTCTGCGTCTTGGTGCGAAAATCCCTCGCCGCATCGATGAACCCGCCTCCGTCAAGGCCTTGGCGGCGGGGTCCACGGGCCGTACCGCGCCTGCACCGCCTCGACCCACCAGCGTATCCCGGCCCCCGGCTGCAGCTTGGTAACATCGGCGTCGATCGCTTCGTTTTCAGCGAGGCCGCCGCCGTTCATGAACGGCCCGCCCACGCCTTCGGATGGGGCGCACTGTAGGTAGGTCGATGCGCACATGTAGCCGTTGTGTTTGTCGATCCCCGCATACGTCCGCTTCAATTGATCGGCCTTCATCGCAGGCGTGTACCGCCCGATGCGTATGTAGTTGTAGTATCCGGCCTGCTTGCTGTAGCTGCGCCAGTACTTACCCGGCGCGTTGCTGGGCGTTCCTTCAGTCTCAACCCAGGGCCTACCGGGAACCTTGGGGCTGTGGTGCACCAGCAGGTCGGCACTTTTCGGTGGGGGTTTGTCGCAGTTCCAGGCGATCATGATAGTTCGGTCCACGGCGTGGGCGGCGTCGATCATCTGGGCGATGCTCCAGCCCTTGGCTCGCCGGGCCATGCCCTCGTTGTCCACGTCAACGAACACGTTGCGGTAGCCGTTCTTGCTCAGGTAGGTAATCGTGTTCGCTATGGCGCGATTGGCGTGGACCTGGGTCCATGTGTCGTCCAGGTGCTCCTTGGCCTTGGAGTTCCCCCAGTACAGGCACCCCACCAGCACAACCATCCCGCGCCGGTCTGCCGCTTCGATGATTCGCCCCAGCCGGGCCGCGTAGACCGGGTCGAGCGTGCTGTTGGACCTGTAGCCCTTCACGTCGCCGAAGCGGGAACCCATCAGGAAGACGCTGACCGTATTGACGCCGTAAGCCTTGAAGACATCCAGATTGTCGATCAGCTCCTGCGTTTTGCCATCGCTGATCAGCGCGTTGGACGTTCGCAGCCCGATGACCTTGAAGGGCCGCCCGTTGAGCAACAACTTATCGCCTTGGACGGCAAACTCGTTTCGGGTGGATTTGGGTGCGGCCGAGTCGGCGCCAACCTGCGCAAGTACCGCCGCCAAGACCAGTACAACTGCCGGAAGAATAAATCCGTCCACCTCCATGGAAGTACCGTTCCTTTCCGCGCCGGCGGCCGCCTTCCCGGCTATGTCCCCTGCTGTCGCGGGCTCATCATAACGCACCGAGATGCGATTGACACCCTCCGGATCCGCTACTAGCATGAACAAGTCAGTGCCAGGTATCTCGAGCGGAGCTGCGCCTTTGATCATGAAACGACTGGCGATACTTATTGTGCCGCTGGCGACGGCGATCCTGGTGAGCTGTGAGGGCCCGCTCACAAGATCGGACCAGCGGTCAGCAATCCACGGCGCGAACATCATGCCCCCCAAGGGCGGGGCGCACCCGAAAGATGGAAGCTCTCTGTTGATCGTCCGTTTGCTCGTCGCGTCGGTCGAAGCCCCGCTGGGAAC
>DAOVQV010000066.1 GCA_030628445.1 Phycisphaerae bacterium
ACGTCGCCGCTGATACTGCCGCCGTTGACTCGGACCTTTCCGATGGATCTGGCCGTCAGCGTACCCAGTATGGACCCGCCGTTGACGTCGATCTGCTTGATGGAGCCGAAGCGGCTTTCGATGTTCCCACGTATGCTGCTGTTCTTCAATGCGATCTTATTGATCGACCCACCAATGCACAGGTCCGCGACCAGGTCGCTGTTGGTGTTGAATTTCATCTGCCCGATCGTCCCGAAAACGGTCAGGCTGCCGCGATCGCCGACCGTCCCGCCCAGGTTACCGCCCAGTGCACCGTCGAGGATCAGCTTCTTCAGATCCCCGTTGGTCGTGACGTTGCTGTAGAAGGTCCCGTCCACGTCGATCGTCCCGATGTTTCCGCCCACAGCAAAATCAGCGTACAAGTGGGAAGACGTTGTCTTGGACCCAACAGCCCGGACGTAGTCCAGATCGCCCCCGATACTGATGTACTGAGTGAGCCCGTTGTGAGTCGCCGGGTTATTGCCCAGCGAAGTGTAGGAGATCATCCTGCTCAACGAGCCGCCCACGGTCACATCGCCCGCAAAGCCACCGGCCGCCTGCAAGAGGCCCACGTCTCCGTCGTCGTTCAAGGTGATGATGTCCGCGCTGATCTGGCCGTTCTTCGAGATTATCGAACCTATACGCCCTGCGCATTGGATCTGACCGGAAATGTCACCGTCAACTGTCAGCGACTTAAGCTGGGAGCTCGACCCGTACATCGTAATCGTCGAGTCGGTGAAGTTGCCCTTAACGTCCATGGTCAGCTCGGAGGCGACGTGCAGGCCGTTCATTACGAAGTCGCGGCCCACAGTGAGCCTCTTAATAGCGCCCACGTACGCGCCGTAGTTGGCGCCGGAGCCAACGTCGTTGAAGGACATGTCACGCCAGGCGTGGATGGTTTCAACCACACCCGGCATGTGGATGCCGTTCGTGTTGATGTCGCGGAAGCCCAAATACTTCATCCCGGCGCCGCCGACGAACACGCACCTGTAAAGATCAGCTACCGGACCAATGCCCCTGACCGTGCCAATCGATCCACCTGTGAGCACAACGTTGGTGTTGCGCATGCCCGGGCCGCCGGCCAGAATCTCTCCAATGACCACGCCTGCGCCGCTAAACGAAATATCGCCGGAAATGTGAGACCAGTCAATTCCCTCCGAATCGACGCTGGTAGAGACCTTCCGGACATACCACCCGGCGATCTCGGAGCCGTCAATCTTAGCGCCGGGGCCGCTGAAATCGACGGTTCCCACGCCGCCGGTGACTGTGAAGCTGGTCTTGAGAGCCCAGAACGAATCCAGCCCAAAGCCCAGGACGTTCGCGGTAAGCACGGCCCCCTTCGTGCCGATGACGCGATGGACGGCGTCATAATCCTGCGCCGTGGTGTTCCCGTATATGTCCACTGCGGGATTCCCGTCCCCATCCAGCACTGTCCAGCCATACCCGTTCAGTCTGCCTATGATCGAGCCATTGAGGAGCCCAAAGGCCATGCCCCCGGCCAGCCGCTTATCCAGGTCGGCGAAGGGCGACGGTTCCTGCACGTAATACGGCCCCTCGATGCTGACGAGGCCGATGAAGCCGCTGGACAGGATCGCCGCCTTGGCCTTATCACCGCCGCCGTCGTCGAGCAGGCCGTCGCCGACATAGATCCTATCCAACCTGGTATCGGACCACACCAAACCCATGATGCCGTCCCAATTCCCGAAGTAGGTTATCTTGTCAGCATTTGCCCTGATCGTCCCGATCGTACCCATCACGCGCAGATCGCCGATCGCCCCGTCGGCCACGACTTTGTTGATCCCAATCCAGCTATCGCCGATACCATTCATCTCCCCCATGGCCAGGCCGTTGACGGTGCCGTGGAACCACCCGAAGCGGGGTTCAACATCCATGTCATCCGGGTCGGGGATTAAAGGCGCATCGTCCCGGCCGTGTATCCAGGCGCCCGTGTGTCCGGCCAACGGCCCGAGGTTGCCCCCCAGCTTCAGTTGGGAAATAGGCGTGTACGCCATATGCCCACTTACCAGATTCCCGCTCGTGCTCAAACTGACGCTGTTAAAATTCCCTTCCTGACTAGCGTGATGGTCGTGCAGGTAGTAGATATTTGCTTCCCCGCTGCCGCCAAAGTTGACACTGATATCCAAAGGCCTGCTCGGGTCGGGGTTGGTTGGGTCTGGTTCGTTCCAGAACCAGCTTATGTCTAGATTGTTGATTTCCACATCGCCGGTGGTGTTGAAGGATACCGGCCCATCGGCGGTGATGTTGGCGATAACGCCGCCGGTCCCGCCGTCGTAGATATCGTTTATGCCGATCACAAGATACGAATACGACGCGCGGTAGTAGACAGGCATATAAGTTACCGGGTCCACGTCCTGGATCCCATCCGGGACCAGCACGGTCGGGTCGTTGTTATCCACAAGGTCCACGGGCACTGGTACCGGGGTGATCGTTACCTGCCCCCCGCCGTCGTCATAGAGCGTGCTGGCCGTGCCGTTGGTAATCGTCACCGGCTCAGCAGGACCGGACCAGTCCAGCCGCCAATTGAAAATTACGCCTCCCACGCTGATGTATCCAACGTTGCCGTCAACCCCCGTCGTTATAACGGGACTGCTCCAGTCATACCCGACGTCGAACAAGTCTATGTGGCCCGCAGGCCCGATGCCGTCGGTGTTGACCCGGAATTCTGCGCCATGGATTGCGCGCAGGCCGTGGCTGTCGACAAGGTGCCTCTCGGCCTCCACCACACCTATGCTGCCGGTAGCCCTAGCGATGGTGCCTGTTACAATGTCCGAAGCGGCGTAGATGTTCTGAATATGTGCGTTGCGGTTATATGTCCCGCCGAATGCCCCGGCCTCGATGTTGGCGGATAAGAAACCGACGGTGGCAGCGCCGGCCGCGCCAGTCCATCCGCCTTGGCCCGTAGCGGCGACACGCCCTATGTTCCCTTCAGAGATAATGTAGTTCGTCTGATAGTAGGTATTGATGATCTGGCCGACCGTGCCGGCCTGGAAGCAAACGATGTCGCCGCCGCGATAGGTCTTGACCACAGTGTCATAGGTGTCGCCGCTTACTACCACGGCGCCGATTCCGTTGTAATCTACGGCGATGTGGGCATCGGCCGTCAACATGGTCGTAAAGTTGCCCGTCCGCGCAGAATCGTAGTGCCCGATGATGTTGACGCCGCCCAGCGCCCCCCTGGTCGCATTAGTGAACTTCAACTCATAGTTGCCGGCGCTGTCCTCATCTGAGGCCAGAACACAGATGTAGTACACCCCCGCCGCAGGCGCGGTGAACCGCATCGCCTTTGGTGTGGTTCCCCTGGAGCCGACACCGGTATCTTGCTCCGACTCGTAGCCGTAGCTGTCCATCCAGTTCCCGTCCCAGTCGTACAACCTTACATACGTGGCGATGTCGCTAAAGATGGCATGCTCCAGCACGAGCGTCTGGCTCGCAAACAACGGCATCGCGTACCAGTCTTGCCAATAATCGTCGACGTCGTACGGGTGGGGCGTCGCCTCGTCTCGTTCCTCCGGCAGGGCGATGTCCAAGTCCTTGAAGCGCCAGCCGCCATCGCCATACAGGCTTCCTAACAGCGTGAACTCGCCAGTCGGATGGGACAGGAACTGTGCGTTCTGGGGTATATCGTTGTTATAGTTGAAAGCGGAGGCGGGATCGTCGGTAATGAACCCGTACACCCAGGCCAGCTTCCGCGCCTGCGAGTTGTTGTCGTCCCAGCGGGAATAATCATCCGTGGCTACTTCCAGCTCGTAGATGGTGTCGTCCGGATTATCAATCGCAGGGTCGTCAAGGACCTGGATGGCCGAGTAAAGTGTCTGGCCGTTCATGCCCGTCGGTGCGCCTTCGCCCCCCCGCGACTCGACGAAAGTAAGATGACCATTCACGGTAATCATGGAGCCGTTTACTGGGCTGATATAGTCTGAGCCATCAGTACTTGGGGCGGGGGCATCAGGCTCCATGACAGCCCCGCCGCCCTTGCGCATGCTGATAGTGCCCAGGTTCTCGCCGATCTCGACATTACCGTACAGAAAGCCCATGTACAACGTGTCGATACTACTGTAGTCGGTGGTGACGCCCCCGGCCACGGTGCCGGCTGCCATGATCCTGCCGAAGTCATCAGCGGTATCAGCTATGTCGATGCCCGGATGAATGTCCCCGCCGGGGAAGACCCCAAATGGGTCAGAGTTGGGTTGGTCCTCGTCGTCCTGGACCGCTATGAATTTGAGGGACGGGTCCGGATCGTCCGGATCATGGTCGAAAACGCGCTCGCCGCCAACCAGCACGCCGCCAGAGCCAGCCGGAGCCGATATGTCGGCAACGGGGCCGGGACCATCCGGGACTATCTGCCCCGCGAACGGGACAGTGGACCCCCAGGTGCTGATGTTCCAAAGCTCCCACTCGTCCGGAGCGTTAGCCCAGTCGATCGCCGAGCCATCCAGCGATGAGAGGGTCAAGACCGTATCGGCCGAGCAGGTCGACACGTAAATAGACCAGATCTCCGTCGGCGCGCCCCGTATCTCCGATGTCGGAGGGTCGGCGTCGGGGTCCCCCGGCCCAAAGGAAATCCACCCCGTTGGATTCCCGTCAACGTCAAACTCAATGATGTCCTGGCCGTCCGGCCACCTGACCCGGTCATCGATCCGCACGTGTGTTGATCCATCCGTATGCATATCACCCGGAATGCCTACCAGATCGACCAACCCGCCTTGGTTATTGTCCCAGGCGAGTAGTTCAATCTGGTCTGTCGGGTCGCCGTGAAGGCTGACGCGCACGGCTTCATCATGGGAGTTCAGGTATATGAAGAACTCGCCGCCGGATAGCGTCGTCAGAAGAAGCCTTTCCTCCAGATTTTCAAAGCGGGGCGGTTCGGGCCTGGCGCCCGGGTCACTGGGTGACGGCATGGTGATACTCCCTCAACTTCTTTGGGTTTACCCTGCGCTTCCAGGAATCAGGTCGGTCCGTTGGAATGTCGCTGGAGGCAGGTAATGCTTAGCGGGAACTTATGCAACATCTTCACTTACTATTTTGCACCCTTGTGTGGGTTCTTGTCAACGTGAATTTTTCCTTTGTTTATGGCCTCGCAGGACCCAGTCGCGCCGGTAAGATCCGGGCACGCGGCCCCGGTGAGTCCCACGCCCCAACGGATTCTTCAACAGATGTGTTGAACCGAACGCCAAAAGGGTTGCAGTGCGGGCGGTGTGCTGGGATACTTCTGGTTGGGACAGCTAAAAACAGCTTCATCGAGCGATAGTGAAATGAATCTTAAACCACCTGCGCATCTGACATTGGTGATGATCGTATCAATGGTCTTTGGGGCTTCTTCGGGCTACTGCGAGGGGGTCAAGGCCTTCACCAAGCCCAAGGAAGACAGGATGCTGTCGTTTGTCACCAACGGTCGCGTCGCCGAAGTGCTCGTAAAAGAGGGCCAGACGGTCGAAAAGGGCTGTGTCCTGGCAAAAATGGACGACGAGGCCGAACGGTTCGAGGTGGAGAAACTAAAGGCCAAAGCCCAAGAGCAGACCCATATCCTCGCCGCAAGGGCGGAGCTGGAGCAGAAGCAAGCCTTTCTGGGGGAAGTTACGGAACTTAGAAAGAGAAAGTCGGCCTCGAAATGGGAGGTCAAAAAGGCCCAACTCGACGTAACCATAGCGGATTTGTCGCTCAAGCTGGCCGAATTCACCCACATTCAGGATGATCGCGTGTATCGTGCAGCCCAGGCACAGTTGGACCGCATGCGCCTCATCAGCCCGATCGACGGAAAGGTGGAGGAAATCCACATCAAACCGGGCGAGTCCGCCCAGGGCCTCACCGACGCGATCCGAGTGGTCAAGATCGAACCACTGTGGATAGAGGCCCCCGTCCCCCTACCGGAGGCCTTACCGTTGAAGCTGGGCCAAAGTGCCGATGTAACCTTCGTCGGAGATACCAAAGGCGTGGTTCGGGGCAAGATCACGCACATCGGGGCCGTTGCCGATTACGGCAGCTACACGCTGACAGTGCACGTGGAGCTTCCGGCCGGTTTGAACCGCCCGGCCGGCGAAGAGGTATTCGTGAGCTTCCCGCCCGCTGCGGCCCGGCCGACCGCCACCGGGCCCGTTAAGACCACCGCCATAAGGACACAAGAAAGCCGAACCAATAACGTCCAAAAGGAGTGATTCATGGCAGCGACGAACAATAAGAACGCTGACGAGCAGGAAGACAAACCCATCGAGGCACAGGCACGCGAGCAAACAGGCCAGCAGCAGGTCCGCCTCCGAATCGACGAGCGGAACATGACCACCAGCTACGCCAACGCATTCCGCGCCAACGGCACGGCCGAGGAGGTCATGCTGGACTTCGGGCTCAACATCCTGATCCCCCCGTCGGGCGAGGAGCAGACCCAACCTGAAATAATCTTCAAGGTCAACGAGCGAGTAGTCCTGAATTACTACTCGGCCAAGCGCCTGGCGATAACGCTCAGCCAGCTTATCCGCCGCCACGAAGAGCAATTCGGCGAGCTGGAGCTTGACGTGGCGAAACGCCGTAAGAACAACGTGTAGTGCGGATCTCTTGGATGGATAGCTAAATGGCGGCCGATCGCGCGCCAATCTCGCGACAGCAGCGCGGCCTGGACGTACCGTCAACGGCTGAGTTGATCGATCGGCTTAGCGAGTTCGACGGACCTCCCGAGCAGTTTCTCGTCAACCTGCTGGCCGTGCAGTGCCACATCACCTCGGCCTCCGGCGGGGCGATCCTTCGGGCCGGGCCCTCGGGAGGCCCAGAGGTAATCGCCGTCTACCCGCCTATTGAGCCGGATGCAACGGCCCCCGTTTGGCTGGCCCAGTCGGTCGAATACTTCCCCAAGGTCCTATCGGCCACCTCGACGGCCGTCGTCCCCCTGCACACGCCCGATGAGATGTACGGCCAGCCCGCCCAGCATCACATAGTGCTCTTACCGCTCAAGGCCGCCGGCGAAGTCCGAGGCGCAGCCGCTTTTGCCCTCGAGACGGCCGATCAGGCCGCCCTGGCCGCCTGCAGGGAACGCTTAGAGCTGACCATCGGCCTCCTAAGCCTGTATGAGATGCGCCTGACGTTGCAAAGACGCGGGTTGGACTTGCAACGAATCAAATCCGCGATGGATATCCTCTCCGCTGTCAACGAGCACGATCGATTCGCCGCCGCGGGTATGGCGTTTTGCAACGAGACCGCGGCGCAGTGGGGATGCGATCGCGTCAGCGTCGGTTTCCTCAAGGGCAGGTACGTTCACCTCAAGGCGACCAGCTACACAGAGAAGTTCAGCCGCAAGATGAA
>DAOVQV010000344.1 GCA_030628445.1 Phycisphaerae bacterium
CCTCCAGCAGACCGCCATCGCTAATCCGCACGTGTCGCTCATATATCACGCACCGGATGGGCGGGAGGATCTGTACAAGCCCAGCGTGAAAGACTTACCCGCCACACCCAAAGAGGTCCGCCCGCACCCATACGGTGTCGAGCTGGGGATTCTTATCAAGATGCTGCAGGATACCAATACACGGACGATCACGCAGTTTTTGACCGGTGAATTTTCGCGGGTATCACCGCGTGTGGCCAGGCAGATACTGGAAAAGGCCGGTCTGCGGCCCAAGTCGTCCCCAAAGCGGCTCAACGGCGACGCGGCGAAGGGGATCTACGAAGCGATACAAGACACGCAGATCATGGCCCCGGGAACCGACTGCGTGGTCCCTATCGGCCAGGAGAACCTGATCGCCGGGCTGAAGCACGTGGTCGATGCCGCCTTCTTCACCGCTACGTCGCGACGCCCTGCCGTGTATCGAGGAAATCCGTTCGTCATCGAAACCGCCGTCGCCTATGGAAAACCCCAACCAAAGAAGCAAAACGCCGAAGCCGAACAACCCAACCCCGCGCAAGAGCGAACCCCCGAGGGCGATGGCGAGCCGGCCAGTGTCATCCGCTTCGCCAACCGCGTCCCGCTTCAATATCAACAAGGGGCTTGTGCGATCTATAAGTCCGTCACCGCTATGAACTGGCGCCAGTACGGCCTGACGCAACCACGCGGGGCGCTGCCGGCCGGGCCGCTGACGATCGTCGTGCACATGGCCTCGGTCTGGGTCCCGTTTACCAGCGAGTCAAAGGAGGCGATCGCCTCATATCCGGAAATCGTCAAGGAGATCCGCCTTGCGCTTCAGGAGTGCGGCCGGAAGCTCGGGAAGCACGTCCGCAAGACGGTCCGCATCCGCCAGGAGCTCAAGAAGCGCAGCTACATCGAGAAGTACATCCCGGCCATCGGCGAGGCGCTTCGCGACATCCTGGAACTGAAGGAGCGGCAGGTGTCCAAGGTCTGTGCGAATCTAAAGGACATCCTCCAACGCAGCAGAAAGTTCTAAGCAGCGAGCGAGGCCCTGCCCCGTCGGGGCGAGCGGGCACTCGTGTGAGAATATGAAACTCATCCGCCGACCAGGAGCGGCGAAGCGGGTAACGAGCCAATCGGCCTGCACGCGGCGTAGCACTGGCCCACCTCGTGCCACCCGATCAGTCCGCGCCGCCCGAACCGCCAGCACAGACGCACCTCCACTCCGTCGGCGATGCAGGGGAATTCAACAACGCCCACCTCCGCATCAACCAGTTCCACGCCCAGATCGTCCAGCTCCCCCAGGCACCGCTGGTACCGCTCAATGACGCCAGCAAGCTCGGCGCGGACGAATTGCGCCTGCTCATCTCGCCCGGCGCGCTCGGCCGCCTCCAAGAGCTCTTGCAGCTCGCGCATACGCGGCGCGTCATCGAGTATGTCCGCGACGATGCGCTTGATAAGCACCAGCGCGTGGCCGGCCCGACAGGGCGTGAAATATCGCGACTTGGCGGTCATGGTATTCAGAACTTATTCATCGGCCAGGTGTTATCGATTCCATGAGCCGTCGGTCGCCAAAAGGTCACGAAATACTCGGGTCGATCTGCGTCCACAAAGGACGTTTGCATCCCAGCCCGTCGGCAGGGAAGGCGAGCTTTTACTTTCGCAGCGAGGGGGCGTATCGTAGGGACATGTTCGGTTTTTTCAACATCAACAAACCACCCGGGCCGACCAGCCACGATATTGTCAATCAACTTCGCCGCCGGGTCGGTAAGGGCGTCAAGCTCGGGCACGCCGGTACGCTTGATCCGTTCGCCGAAGGGGTGCTCGTGCTCTGCGTAGGGCCGGGGACGCGGCTCGCCGAGTACGTACAGGCGTATCGCAAGCGATACGTCGCCGAGCTTACGCTCGGGGCCACGAGCACGACCGACGATCCTGAAGGTCAGATCAGTAAGGTCGCCCGCGCCTCCGCCCCTTCGCCGGAGGCTGTCAAGGACGCCTTGGGCGGATTCGTCGGGCAGATTCAGCAGGTCCCTCCCGCCCACTCGGCCGTACACGTTCAGGGCCG
>DAOVQV010000295.1 GCA_030628445.1 Phycisphaerae bacterium
AAGGCTTACAGTGAAACGCTTAAACGTTCAGATCATATATTCATTCGAGGAATGATGCCATACGCGGGCGGTTTCTATGGTTTAGCCCGCAAACATAATCATAAACCGGTTCACTGGATAGTAGGGAATCCAGTGGCACTGCTTCGATCTCACCGACGGTCGGGCAAGCTCAAGGATGCACTCGCCTCGCCGCGGACAGCCAAGGAGTACGGCGTGGAGACGACCGGAAGTGAGTTTCCCAGCTCGCTGGACCTGGCCGGCGGCGACCTCGCCGAGGAGAGCATTCGGGCGACCCTCGACACCGGCATATACGTGAACCGGCTTTGGTACCTGAACTTCTCCGATCGCCCGGCCGGGCGCATCACGGGCATGACGCGGTTCGCGACGTTCTGGGTAGAGGGCGGGCAAATCGTCGCGCCGCTGAACGTCATGCGGTTTGACGAGACGATCTACCGCATGCTGGGTGAGAATCTGCTGGGCCTGACAAGCCGGCGCGAACTCTTGCCCAGCAGCCAGACCTACGGCGGTAGATCGACCGGGTCGATGCGATTGCCGGGCGCGCTCATCGACGATTTCACATTCACGCTGTGAGCCTGGTGACCAACCCGCCGAAAACGGCCGCAGCCAAAAGGACTTCGTACACATGACCACCAAAGAGCGTGTCCTGGCGGCCCTGGACCACGAAGAGCCCGACCGCGTGCCGATCTGGACGCTGATAGACAACACGGACGTGCTGCGGCACTTCGCGCCGCCGGACTTCGATGACGGGCCGCTCGTTAGGGGCGAGGCCGGCACGCACGAAGCCCTGCTGGACGTGACCGTGCGGGCGGCCGAGGGGCTGGGCCTGGATGTGACATTCCTGTGCGACACCTGGATGATGAATCCGTTTCCGCGCGAGAACACCGGCATCCAGACGTACGGTGCGACGCGAAGCCGGTTCCGGTCAGTCGCGGACGTGGCGGACTTCACGCCGGAGATCAAGCCATACGAAGAACTGGTCGGCCCCTTTGTGAAGACGTTCAACGAGATCGCAAGTAAGTTCGCGCCGGAGGTGCTGCTGGTCAGCCAGGGCAGCTCGTGTGTCGAGGGCGCGCACAACGAGATCGGACTGGAGTTGTTCAGCCTGGCTATCTACGACGCGCCGCGGGACGTCGGGCGAATCCTCGACGCCTATACCGAACAGCAGCGGATCAAGGCGCAGATCTACGCCGACCACAAGCTCGCGCCGGCCTACCAGGTGAGCTGCGATATCGGCTTTAAGGGCAGCACGCTGTTTTCGCCGGAGTTTCTCAAGCGGGAGCTGGTTCCCCGGCTGAAGCGGGAAATCGAGCCCGTCAAGCAGGCCGGCATAAAGCTGATCCTCCACAGCGACGGCGACGTGACGGGCGTGCTGGACGATCTCGTAGATGCCGGTATCGACGGGCTCAACCCGCTCGAGCCGACGGCCGGCATGGACCTGGCGGCCGTCAAGACGCGGTACGGCAGGAATCTCGTGCTGGTCGGTAACGCCGACCCGAACCTGGTCACGTTCGGCTCGCCGGAGACGATCGACACGGAGGTCAAGCGGTGCATCGGGGCGGCGGCGCGCGGGGGCGGATACTTCTTCGACACGGGCGCAGGCGAGATAATGCCGGGCTTCCCGGCTGAGAACGTGCTGCGGATGTGCGATGCGGTCAGGCGGTTCGGCCGATACCCGGCCCTGGCGGACTGACCGACCAACGACAGGCGGCTACTTCGCTGGCGACCACCATTCGGCGTCGATGGCCTCACCGTCGGGGCCTTGCGGGTTGATCTCATCGGGGTCGACGTTTATCACGCCGCCGTCGGCCAGTGCGATGTTGACGCGACCCATATGCCGCGGTGCGATGGCTTCCTCCCAGATATCCATCATCGTGCTGCACCCCCCAACATAGCACACTTCCCTCTCGTAGTCGGCGAAGATGATTCTTCGCTGGCTTCCCTTGATCATAGCCCCCTGCCAGTTTATGCCGTAGCTGAGCGTGGTAGTACATTCGAAGTAGAAAGGCCCGGGGTATCCGCCGGCGCCCAGGGACTCTCCTGGGGTGTCGGGTATCCTGGTGCCGTCGGGAAAGATGAAGGCCCAGTTGACCCAGTACCACTGCTTTATGCACGTGACCATTAGTCTTCCGTCGGGCAGTTCTGTTACACGCATTTGGAAGTCGTCGTAGTCAAAGTCGCTCCCGGCGTGCTCCCCATCTCCCCCCTCCTCGAAGACAAACCAGTACACGTGGGGGTCGTTGCCCGGCACGTAGCGATGCAGCAGGGAGGGAGCGTAAGCCTGGGAGTCGGGATTGGATATGAATGCGTTGTAGTCCTCTTCGTTGAGCTTCCAAATCCCCGGGCCCGGGTCGGGGCAATCCCCTTCCAGCCAGTACGGGTAGGTGGAGAATATGTCCTTCACGTGCTGGTCGTGCCCTCCGCCCGCACCCTCCATGGGCATCACATCGAGCTTTATGTCCTCATAACCGCGGTGCGGGTCGGCGTCGGACGGGCAGAGCAGCACGCCCGCGTTGTCGCCAAGATAAGGAAGCAATGAGCCCGCCCACATGTTCGGCCCCATGCGAGCGCGGTGTTGCTCTGCCTGACGGGCGGTGTACGCGGCTGCAATGTGCCGGAGATTC
>DAOVQV010000029.1 GCA_030628445.1 Phycisphaerae bacterium
AGGGCCTCATCCCAAGTGCCGAACTGCCGGATGACAACATCGCGATACCCCTGATGGTGAGCACTGCGAGCGAAGGGCGTGTCAGAATCATTCGCTGGTCGTCTCGTGACTTTCATCTGAACCAAGCCAAGATCTTCCAGATAGGTTCCCGTTGCCAACCGCCAGGCGCAACAGGCCTGGCGGGACGGCGCGAGCGGCTCGGGGTAGTTATTTGACCAGCTCTTTCCACAGTGCGTCTTCGGCCTTGCGGAATTGCTTAAATGTCTCGTCCAGGTGCTGGCGGATCTGACGCAGTTGCGGATCGTCGGCGGACAGGACCTCGGGGTGGGCCTTCGCGAGGCCGGTCAGCTTCGACAGCGCCTGGTCCAACTGCTCCGCCCCGCCGGCAAACGATCGCGCCGCGTCGTAGATGTTCTGCGAGGAAAGCTCGCCGGGTTTGGGCTCATAAAGCAGCCGCCACGGGTTGCGACGAATCTCCTTGGCGGCGGATTTCAGGTTTGCGGTCATGACCGTCATGTTGTCGATGGTCTCGTCGATCCGGTCGCGGTTAACCAGCATGATCTCCTTCGCCCCGCCGGCGACGACGGCGAAGTCGGCCGCGATCTTACCGATATCCTTGGTCGCCACCCGAACATTCGTGAATATCTCGGCCAATTCTTCCTTGGAATAACCGCGGATCTTCTCGACCGTCTCTTCCAGGGCGGTAAGGGTCTTTTTGACCTTGGGCGTGGCGTCGGTGGTCATGGCATTGATGTCGTCCAGGGACTTGTGAACCTTGGCGATGGCGGAGGCGAGTTCGGCCTTGTCTGTCTCGGAAGAAAGGTTCTCGGCGATCTCGGCCACGTCGCCGGCGGCGGCCTTGATCTTATTGATGATTACGTGCAGCTTGGCCAGCATGGCCTCGGGACGATTCGGATCAAGCTCGGACGCCAGAGCATTCAGGCCTGCCGTCAACCCACCGCTTGTCAGGACAATCGGATTGTCCTCGTCGGCGGGCGCGTTATCGGACGAACCGGCGCTTAGGATCACCACGCTGGCGGCGCCGATAAACGCCGATTCGACGCGCGCCACACCGTCGCTGTAGAGCTTGACGTCCCGGTCCACCTCGCCGATGTAGAGCGTCCGGGCGTGATCCGCCTCGTAGCGTATCTCGGTTATCTCACCGACCTCGGCGTCGTTGACACGCACGAAGCTGCCCACCGCCACGCCCATGGACCCGGTGTCTTGCGGGACGAAAAACGCGAAGCGATTGGCTGAGGTCAATAGCTCCGCGCCGCCCAGCCAGATCACCACGCCCAGGCCCGCCACAATCGCCGCGACGACGAAAATCCCCGCAGCCAGTTCGCTGGTCTTCTTTCTCGCCATATCGAAACTCCCTCTCGCCGAGCCGCTTGTCTTTACGGCCCGCCGGCCATCTCAAGGATATCTTCTTCGTAACCCGTCTCTCGCCGCCGGTCGGTGATCGGACCTTCCGAATCGCCGCGGAGGAACTGGCGGATCAGGTCGGTCATCTCGTCGCCGGTCGCCTCGCCGTCGCGAATCGCCTCGAACTCGGCCCGGGGGGCGATCTTGAGCATCCGCCCCTTATCGAGCATCCCCATACGATCGGCGATGCGAAATGCCGAGTCCATCTCGTGCGTTACCACCACGGACGTCACACCAAGCTTGCCCGTCAAATCCATGATGAGCTGATCGATCTCAGCCGACGTCACCGGATCCAGACCGGCCGACGGTTCGTCGTAAAACAGTATCTCCGGGTCCAGGGCGATCGCGCGGGCCAGTCCGGCCCGCTTTTTCATCCCGCCGGAGATCTCCGCCGGCATGAGGTCGACCGCCTCCCGCAGGCCCACAAGTTCCAGCTTGATCCGCACCATAATGTCGATGGTCGCCTCGTCCAGGTCGGTGTGCTCGTTCAGCGGGAGAGCTACGTTCTCGCCGACCGTCATGGAGTTGAACAGCGCCCCGGACTGGAACAGGATCCCGAACCGCTTGCGGACGGCGTTGAGTTGATCTTCCGAAAGCACCACCAAGTCCTCCCCGAACAGTCGGACCGATCCTTCGTTCGGCTGCATCGAGCCGATCATGTGCCGCAGGAGCGTGCTCTTTCCGCACCCGGAGCCGCCCATTATCACCATCGTCTCGCCGGGGAAGACGTCCAGCGTCACGCCGTCGAGCACGGTCTTGCTGTCGAATCGCTTGACGAGGTCAACAACGCTTATGACAGGCGTTGCGGTTCGGACTGGTTGTTCTTGCGTTTCGACCATAGTAAATCGCCTACAGCTCAAAGGCGTAGAATATCATCGTGCAGATGCAGGCGGCGATGACGATGGCGACAATTGAGTAAACCACCGTCTTCGTCGTCGCCCGCCCGACGCCTTCGGCGCCGCCGGTGACCTTCAGGCCCTCGTGGCAGGCTATCAGGCTGATGAGTATCCCGAACACACCGGCCTGGATCAGACCTGTAACGAAATCCCGGTAGCGAAGCTGCTCCCGCATCCGGACCCAGTACCCCACGTAGGATTCCGGCCCAAGAACCAACCGCGACGTAACCCACCCGCCGACTGCGATCATCCAGTCGGCGACAATCGTCAACAAGATCGTCATCACGAATGTCGCCAGGATCCTCGGAACGACCAGGTAGCGGATCGGATTCAAGGCGATGGCCTCCATCGCCTCGATCTCTTCGGAGACCACCATCGTGCCCAACTCGGCGGCGATAGATGCACCGGCAAAACCGCTCAAGACGACGGCTGTGATGATCGGGCCGAGCATCCGAAACCCCGCCACGCCGATGATGTTCGACACCATCCCCTCCTGCCCGAACGGCTCCAGCGGAGGGGTCATCTGAAGGGCCAGGATCACCCCGATGAAGATCTGCACCAGCGCCACAACGCCGACGCTCTTGACACCGACGCGGACCATCTGAACGGTAAGCCCTTCAACGTCAAACCGCGCCTTAGGCGTGAAGATCGCCTTGTACACCCAGCGGGCCGTTACTGACAAAAGGATCGCCATCCCGCCGATCCGGCCCAACGCCGTCAGCACCTGCGCCCCGGCCCACCGGACGAGGTATATTGGTATACCCGCTCGATCCATGCTCAGGCCAATGCCTCCTCTTCCGTCTGGCAAATCTCGAAGACGGTGTTCAAGCGGGTTATCTCGAATACGCTCTGAACGCGCCGCGTCAAGCCGACCAGGCGCAGACCCACGCCGGTCTTCCGCGTCCGCGATAAGAGCTTGACCAGCGAAGCGACACCCGACGAATCCATATACCCGACGCCGCCGAGGTCGACGACGATCCGCTCCGGATTGCGATCGACCACGTCAAGCAGCGACTGCTGAAACTGCGAACTGCGATGCAGATCGATGTCTCCCGCCACTTCCACCACCGTGGCCCTTCCGACCCAACGCTCCGACTGAACGGGCGAGCTGTGGGAATCCTGATTCATACTTTGTCCTTCCCCTTTTGGGAGTTGAGTTTCTTGACCATGGTAAGCAGCGTCCCGCCCCCGTCGGCCGGCGCGTATTCGACGGTGTCCATGCATTTCTTGATGATATGCACCCCAAGCCCCCCGGGCCGGACGTCGTCCAAGTCGCGCGACTTGATCTTCTTCGGATCCACTGCGGGCCCGTAATCGCGCAGCGAGATCTTGACCGCCTCGGGTTCGGGCTCGCCGACGGGCGCCAGTTCAATGTCGATCACCCCATCTTCCGCCCCGCCATAAGCGTGCTTGATGATGTTCGTCAGCGCCTCGTCCATGCTCAAGACGACCGCCCCGGCCGTCTCCCGGTCGAACCCCACAAGCTCGCAAAGCTTACCCAGCGTCGCCCGCATAACGGGAAGATACGACGGCGACGAAGGTAAGTGTATCACGATCGGCCTGTTTAAGACGGACTTCATGGTCTTTCCTCGTCCTGGGGGACTTGCGGGCCCTTTGGGCGGTTTTCGATCAGCCACTGGCGCCATTTGATGACCGCTTCGCTGCGGTGGGCGGGTGGATCGTAATAGTTCCAGCCCATTGTCTGACCCGTAATCTCCCTGAGGGCCAGGAACGAAACAAACCGCACGTCCTCTTCCGCGTCGCTTAGTCGGTCGATCAGATAGGGAACCGATTTTGCGTCCTTGAACTTACCGGCCAGCACCGCCGCTGCGATACGGACCTTGGGGTCTTCGTGCTGAAAGTCCTGGTAAAGGCTCTGTGGGGGCGGACCGCAGCCGAGGAGCCCGGCCGCAAGCAAGGACAACAAGACCAAACTTACTGCACGCAAAGGCCTTCCCTTCCGAACATTCGCCCACAGTTGAACCGCACATCAACGTCTCAAGGATTATAGGGGGTTGGGGGCTTACTGCAACGACTTCTTGATTCAGCCCGAGGATTGGGCCTTGAGGGCAGTTACGTACAGATGGGCTCGCCGCGTCGGTTCGGGCACCCTGACCCCGCGCCCGCAACGCAGTGTCCAACGGATCGCCTCGTCCAACGTAATGCGATGGCCCACGGAGATATACAAAGGCTTGACGCCGGTTCGCGTCCTCAGGACGGCGCCGATAACCTTCCCATCCAGCAGGAGGGCTCTGCGAGACCCGCGGCGGATCCCGGGCTCGCCGCACCGCCCGCACAGCCGGCTCTTTGCTACGCCGATCGTCGGGATCTGAAGCAGCAGCCCCACGTGCGCAGCCAGGCCCAACCCGCGCGGATGGGCCAGGCCCTGCCCGTCGCACATCAGCAGGTCGGCCCTGCGGGTAAGCTTCCTGACGGCGGCGATAACCGCCGGTGCCTCCCGAAAACTCAAGAGCCCCGGAACGTACGGGAACCTGCAAGGACGGACGACATGACAGGCAGCCAGTATCTCCATTGTCAACGCGTCACACAGCACGGCAGCTGCGATGATCTTCGCACCACCGGCCAAGAACGCACAATCCGTCCCGGCTACGGTGGTGACCTCCCCACGCAGACGCTCAACCCGAACCTCCCGCGCGAGCTTTCGCTGCAACGCGACCGCCCGAACAGGGGTGACATTCCACGAATGGCAAAACATCGTTATCTCTCTGGCGAGTTTAACTCATCAACCAGGCGCAGAATTCGAAACCCGAGCGAATCAACGCTGTTGGCCGAGTTGGACAAGATGACAACACCGGTGCATGTTTCCTTGACGAATCCGATCCAGCTGCGAAACCCACCGGTCCCACCGTTGTGCCAGAAAACTCTCTTTCCGTCCTGCCCTAACCGATTGACGTGCCAAGCTAGTGCGACCTCCACGTCTTTGTGTCCTGTTCCGACCCGAACGGTGTGGCAACTGCTGATGATCGTTGCCAGCCTCCCGTTGCAGTACCCAAGGTTCGCCGACAGAAAGATCAGCATGTCGTCGGGCGTGCTGTACAGTGCGCCAGCCCCAGCTAAAGCTCTAAAGTCCCAATATGATACGGGAAACCCCGACGAAGAATGCCCCACCGCCAAACGCCCTTTCTGTTCGTCCGAGAGCATCACCCTCGTATCGTCCATGCCCCACCTGTCACAGATACGCTCAACAACGGCCTGTTCATAGGTCATACCGCATTTCAGCGACAGCGCATACCCTAGCAGGCCCATACCCAGGTTCGAGTACTCATACCGCTGCCCTGGGGCCCGTCGCAGCTTGTAGTTTGAAAGAAAACCATACAGATCCTCCGCGGAGTAGACAGCGTAAGGGTTCCCCAGGTAAATCAGAGCCTGAAGAACCATGTTCCCGGGAATGCGAGGCAACCCGGAAGTGTGGGTCGCTAATTGAACTAGCGTGATCTGTTTGCCTTGGTACGTGGGGACCTGAACCGACTCGGGAAGCAGCTGGTGAAGCGGATCATTCAAGTCCACTAAGCCCGCTTCGGCCATCTCCGCCAGCAGCGTCGCCGTGAAGACCTTCGTGATCGAGCCAATCTCAAATAGCGTCGAACCGTCGGGGCTCTTATCGCTGTCGGCGGAAATCTTACCGTATCCTAAGACCGCTCTGCTGCCATCCTTGAACATCCCCACTACCAGTCCCGGATTACGGGGCGACGAGACGTGTGGACGAACGACGGCACGGATTTGCGGCGCACTGTCGCCCTTAAGTGATTCGGACAGCCCTTGCGCCGGCCGCGATTGAGCAGACGTATGCCCCCCACAGCCGGCGACCACAAAAAAGAAAGCGAAAAAACGTGCGGCGGATCCCATATCTAACCCTAGCAGCACCGCTTCGAGGACACTAACTGCTCACTACCTTCCTGAAAACCCGAAGCGCCTCGTCGATGTCTTGTTCGGTGACCATCAGGTTCGTCACGGCCCGGATTTTGTCCGGCCCGATGGCCAGTATCAGCACCCCTTCGCCCTTGAGCTTGGCAGCAAGCTTCTCGGGGGGCATGGACATTACGCGCAAGATCACGATGTTCGTCTCGACAAGGGCAGGGTCCAGGTCGATTCCGGACAGCTTGGAGATTCCCTCCGCCAGGCGTTTGGCGTTGGCGTGGTCCTCGGCGAGTCGCTGGCGATGATGCTCAAGTGCATACAAGGCCCCGGCCGCGATTATACCCGCCTGTCGCATCCCGCCGCCGAGCATCTTTCTGAAGCGCCGCGCCTTGTCGATGAACTCGGCGGCGCCTGCAAGGGCTGACCCGACCGGGGCGCCGAGGCCCTTGGAGAAGCAGACGCTGACCGAGTCGAAGTGCTTGGCGTATTGGCGCTCCGGCGCGCCGCTTGCGACCGAGGCGTTCCACAATCTGGCGCCGTCCAGGTGCATCTTCAGATTCGCTTCCCGCGCCACCTGGGCGACCTCGCCGATCTGTCCGAGCGGCCAGATGCTGCCCCCACCGCGATTGTGCGTGTTCTCGACGCACACCAGGCGCGTCCGCGGGTAGTGAACATTCGCCGGTCTCAGCGCCGCCACGACGTCGTGGGCAGTGAAGATACCACGCACGCCCGCAAGCAGCCGACACGTCGCCCCCGAAATCGCTGCCGGACCGCCGCACTCGTACAGGTACGAATGGGCGTTGGCGTCGCATAGAATCTCATCTCCGGGCTCGGTGTGACAGCGGATGGCGACCTGGTTGGTCATCGTGCCCGAAGGCATGTAAACGGCCGCCTCCTTGCCCAAAATCTCAGCCGTCCGCCTCTCCAGCTCGATGACGGTCGGATCGTCGCCGAGGACGTCGTCGCCGACGGGGGCTCGGGACATCGCGTCGCGCATCGCCGGCGTGGGTTTGGTGATCGTGTCGGATCGAAGGTCGATCGTTCCGGGCAATTCATCTCTCCCCAAACAGAACATCCTGCATGGAATACAGACCAGGTTGCCTACCGACCACCCAGCCCGCCGCCCGCAACGCGCCGCGGGCAAACGTATCGCGCGTGTGCGCGGTATGGCCCAGCGTGATCGTCTCGCCGAGATCGCCGAAGCAGACGGTGTGCTCACCTACCGTATCGCCGATGCGCAGCGCGTGCATCCCGATCTCGCCGGACTCGCGAGGGAACTTACCGGACCGACCGTACGTGGCAAGATCGCCGAAATCCTTCCCGGTCGCCTCGCAGATCGCTCTTCCCAGCGCGATCGCCGTCCCGGATGGCGCATCGGTCTTGAAGCGGTGATGGGTCTCGGTGATCTCGATGTCGTAATCGTCGCCCAGCGCCTCGGCGACCTGCCCGACCAACCGCAGCAGCAAATTGACCCCGACCGACATATTGGCCGCCTGGACTATCGGGATACTGGAAGCCGCGTCGGCGATCTCGGCCAGCTGCGATTCGGTCAGGGCGGTCGTCCCGATGACCATCGGCACGCCGCCGGTGCGGGAAACGTCCAGCCAGTGGACCGTACCCTCGGGCGTGGAAAAGTCGATCAGCACGTCCGGGGACTGTTGCACAGCATCGGTCACATTGACGCCGAATATCCCCACACCGGCCAACTCGCCGATGTCCTTACCGATCGCCTCATGCCCGGGCGCCTCGACGGCGGCGACTATGTCGAACTGCTCCGAGGCGATCGCCAAGGCGGCGATCCGCCTGCCCATCCGACCCGCCGCTCCGGATATCGCAATCTTCCTCATCGTCTTATCCTCTCGCGCGCTAGACAATCCCGCCGCCCGCGAGATTGCGCCAGTTCAGCTTCGCAACGCCTGCAGTGGGCGGTGCCTCGTCAAGCTCGGCGATACAATCGATCTTCCCGGCGATCAGCTCACCGAGCCTCTCGGCGAGCTCCAGGTAGCGGGCCCTCAGGGCGCCCAGGCGAATCTGGATGGTCTCGAAGCCGAACGTCTTGTTGCGACGGTACCACTGCCGCCGAAAAGACGCCATCACCTCGTCGATCGCATCGATGACAACCGGCACCTCCTGCTGGACCCGCTTCAACGCCACGGCGTCACGGGCCGCGTAGGCCCGATCCAGCTCAACGTGCACCCGGACCTTCGCGATAAGCACCCGCAACAGGGATACCCCGTGAGCCAGGTCGATCGGCTCGGTCGTGTCGGCGTACCCCCCAACCCGCCCGAGAAGGTCGCAATAGTGCTCCACCTGCCGCCCCCAGAACGTCTCATCGCCTAACTTGCAGCTCTTGTAGTATATCCCCAGCAGCGGATCGTCCCACAGAACGGGTCCGCTGCGGGCGAAGCCTTTGACCTGGGACCTCTGGTCCGACGTTTGATAGTGCGGTGCTGGTTGGGGGGTGGTGTTGATCTCGGCCAGATCGATCACGGGTTGGTAATCGGCCCCGCAGATACCCGCGAACCGCCTCGCCAGGGCGTCCTCGTCGAGGTCCTCGCCGCGGTAGGCAAGCTCCGCCCCCCACGCCAGACCCGCCAGGGCCGAGTCGAACTGGCAGTACGCCCCATCATCGCCCCACAGCGTAAAGAAGAATTCCTTCAAGCCCGCTTGGGTGCACGCGCGGATGCAGGGGCCGACCTTGGCTTGCGTGCGTGCGTGGTCGTACCAAAGATCGCGTCCCCACGTCCAGACGCCCGAGGCCATGATCGGCTCCGACCCCAGGGCCTTGTGGCGGGCGATCATGTCCAGATACGACTGCTCGTCCTCGTGATAGTAGTCCCAGTAGACCAATTGCACTTCCGACGGGATCTTCTCGATGACGTCTTTGGGGATCTGGGCCTCCTTCTCGTAGTACGCACCGGTGGCAGAGCCCATGCGGAAATACATGTCCGACCAGATCATAGGCTCAAGCCCATGCCGCTTGCAGATCGTCACGACGCGCCCCAGATGGCGGTTGAAGATGTCGAAACCGCGCTGGTACCCGAAGCGGTCGAGGAACTTCCCCCGCCCCAGGTCGTGCGTCTCGTCCATTCCGACGTGAATCCGCCGGCCGCCGAAGCACTTGGCGAAGTGGGCGATCATCTTCTCGATCAACTCGTACGTCGCATCTTCATCGACAAGCAGGACCGAGTCCGTGTCGCGAACGTTGTGATACGCCGGCCATCTTAGCGTCTGTTCCAGGTGCCCCAGCGTCTGGATGCACCCGATCATCTCCACGCCCAGCGCCGCGGCGTATTCGTCGATCCAGCACAGCTCATCGGCGGTGTACCGGCCGCGGAGGTACCCGAAGTAATCCTCGCCGGGAAGCTCGTATGTCTGCTCGGTATACAGCATGGCCATGTTATATCCCAGCAGCGCCGCCCGTCGCAGCCAAAGCTTTAAGTGCTCGACGGTCATGACGGCGTTGCGGGAGCAATCGAGCATGATCCCGAATGTCTCAAACGGAAGGTGCTCCCGGTAGGTCTCGCCCGGTTCGACGAGCCCGGCCAGCAGCGCGCCGACGGCGCGGGCGGCGCGGGTCGGCCGATCGTAATGGATTACAGCGGAAGCATCCTGCATCTGCACGGTCAGCTCGCCCGGGTTGGCGTCGGCGACGAATTCCATCACGACCGCGCCTTTCTTGCGGCCCTCCGTGATCGGGTATTCCGTCCCAAGCGCCCGCAGCAGCGGCCCCAGCGGGTCCGGTGTTCGCTGCGGGTCCCATGCGTACGTTGTCTCTGCGCTCATCAATCTGACCTTGCGATCGAATGGAGGCGAAGCAACTTGATCGTCTGAGTTTACCGGCGAACGGGATTGATACAACCAGGTATTTCCAGGTATCTTAGATTGACAGCGGCCCGCCGCGGCGCGATTCAGCCGACGGTCCTGACGATGAACTGGCGGACGGGCTCCAAATCGTTCGGGAGGACCTCACAGCGAGTCGGTAAGTCCGACAGTGCATCGATGCTCGGGTGGCGCGCCAGGTCCTGACCCGTCCCCTGGCGAATGGCCTCGGGGAACTTCGCCG
>DAOVQV010000175.1 GCA_030628445.1 Phycisphaerae bacterium
CGGCCTGGTGCGGCGCTTTGGGGGATCATTCGAGGCAAGCATGTCAGATAAGGAAAATGGCAGCCGCCAAAGGTGGCGAGTTTTCTCCAGGGCTCGGGGGCTTCGAGACAAACCCCTAACCGCTGAGGTGCTGGGTTGTTCTCTGGCGGTGCTTATGCTGGTAGGGTTTTTCCTAAACAGCGGTGAAGTGAGGAAAATGGTCCACAACTCCCGCCAGATGAGCCGCTTCATCCACAGCGACGACGACTTCTACAAGACCTCCCGCCTGCTGGGGGGCGATTATCGTCTGGTGTCCAGCATTTACAAATCCTTCCGACCCGGAACCACGATCGCGGTCGCTGCGTGCTCCAGATCCAAGTACCCGACACCGATACTCGGCCGCCGACAGCGGTTCTGGTTGGCGCTGCTACCGCAATACCCCGTCGGTCCAAGCCCCCTGGTAATCTGCCCCTTTGATCAGGTCACACCCGCCGACAGGTTACTTCGGCGAGGTGAATGGTTTGCCCTGATCCTCCGCGAACCGGACGTGGAGACGGAAAAGTGAACCTGCATGCTCCGCTTGCGGCGTGGATTGTCCTGGGCGTCCCGCCGTCTGTCGCCTTCCTGCGCAGAGGAAGGTGGGACCTGGGACTCGCGGTGCTGCCCTTCGCCGGGGGCCTGGCGATCACCTGTCCGTGGATCCTGTCCGCCGCGACGGGCCGAGCTGTATTCTGGTGGTTCGTCGAGAGTTCCTTTGCGTCGCTTGCGTTGTGGGTCTTCATCGAAATCATGCTGGGCCGAAAAGACCGCAGCAGAATCATCCCTGCGCCGCCCGGGCCCAAGCAGAATCTTTACCTCACGCTGGCTGCGCTCGTGGTGGTTCTCGTCGCAGCCGGCTTTAGCGTCTATTGGGGACTGGTACTGGCTGATGGGTTTGCCGATTACGGTTGGGATGGTTACATGATCTGGTTGCTGCATGCGAAGGTCCTCGCCGACAGCGACGCCTTCCCCAAAGCCCTCGCCGCCGAGCCAATGCTTTCGGCGTCCCATTGGGAATACCCCCTTTTGTTCCCTGCTCTGTTGGGGTGGTTTCGTCGCCTCGGCGGGCTGGACGTCCGCCAGCTTGCCGCGCCGATCGGGCTGATCGTCGCCATCGTACCGGTCGCGGGCTGGATTGGGCTGCGAAGGAGCATCGGGGCCGGTTTTGCGGCCGCGGTCGTATTGGCCCCGCTGGTGATCCATGGCGCGCTTCGGTACCACTTCGGCGCATACGCGGACCTGTCGGTCGCCATGGCAACGACCATAGCTTTTGCACTCGCTGCGGCGGGGGTGACTCGATCCGATCGGACAATGCTGGTGGCAGGGGGCATTGCACTGGCGGCTGCGGTCGCCACGAAGAATGAGGGGACACTATGGCTTGTTGCCGGCGGTGCCGGTGTGGGTCTGCTGGCCCT
The DNA here is from genome assembly GCA_030628445.1 of Phycisphaerae bacterium. Lineage (GTDB taxonomy): Bacteria > Planctomycetota > Phycisphaerae > SM23-33 > SM23-33 > DAOVQV01. The sequence continues at coordinate 1,434 of DAOVQV010000175.1, forward strand.
GGACACTGGAACCGGAATCAAAAAGTCGGTCTCGACCACGCTGCGATGGGTGGTTCCGGCGATTGTGTTCTTCGCGGTATGGCAATTTGCCCGCAGACAGACGGGGGCGGCCAATCTCCTGATATCCAATCTCCATTTCGCCAATCCGCAAGACAGACTTTGGGTGATCGTAAAGGATATGGCAACACGCTCGCTTCAGCGCCCGAAGGCGCTGATCATGCTGGGATCATCGCTTCTGGGAATGATCCTGCTGGCGCGGGGCGCGTGGTATATGCGCTTGCGGCGAATGGCGGTCCTGATGGCAGCGGCGGTGCTGTATTGTACCGGAATAGTGGTCATCTACTTGGGCACGCCGCATCCGCTGAAGTGGCACCTTGCCACTTCAGTCCAGCGTGTCTTGTACGGCGTGGCGCCCGTGATTCTGGTAGCGGCGATCTTCGCGGGGGCGAAACGCAAGACCAGGAGTAAACCCGCAGGTAAATCGAAGCCGTTGCAACCGGCGAAACCTTAGGTTCTAATCCGCAGGAGATTGCAAAGCCAAAACGCAATGAGGAGTTGCGCATGGGTAAGAAAACCGGCGCGGTTGAACTATTCGTCCCGGGGAGGTTGTGCCTGTTCGGCGAGCACAGCGATTGGGCGGGTGAGTACGGCCTGCACCGGGGCTTTTGCCTGGTCATCGGGACCGATCAGGGCATCTCGGCGACGGGGGCGAGGGACAAAGCATTCCACGTTGAAACACTGCTGCCGGACCGGCTGGGCCGACCGAGCGGGCGGACGAGGCAGATGAGCTGCCAATGGGACGAACAGACCCTGCGGACAGCCGCCAAGGACCAGGACGAGTTCTTCCGTTATTGCGCAGGCGTAGCGTATCAGATGCTTCGCGAATGCGGCCTCGACGGCGGAATCAACCTACAGATCACCGCCATGGACTTACCGCTGCGCAAAGGTGTTTCAAGCTCAGCGGCTGTGTGCATACTCGTCGCCAAGGCGTTCGACGCCGTCTACGAGCTGGGCCTGTTCCCGCACGAGTTGATGGAGCTGGCGTACCTGGGCGAGAAGCTCACCGGAAGTCAGTGCGGGCGGATGGACCAGGCGTGCATCTACGGTAAGACACCCGTGCTGCTGACGTTTCACAAATCCACGTCGGTACGGCTCGAGCCGGTGTTTCCCAAGCGCCAGATCGACATGTTCTTCGTCGACCTGGCCGGGCAAAAGGACACCGTCAAGATCCTTGGCGACCTGCAAGGGGCGTACCTGCAAAACGCCGAGCTTCAGGATGCACTGGGCCCTCACAACGAGCGGATCATCCGGGCCGCCTACAGGGCGCTTACGAGCGGCGAGGCAGAGGCGCTTGGCGAATTAATGAGCGAGGCACAGAACAACTTCGACAAGCTGATCGCCCCGAACAGCCCCCAGCAGCTCGCCAGCCCGCTGCTGCACGAGCTACTCAGATTCGAGCCGATCGCCCAGCACGTCTACGGCGGGAAGGGCGTTGGGTCCCAGGGCGACGGGACGGCCCAGTTTGTCGCACGCAGCGCCGCGGACAGAGAAGCCGCCATGGCGAAAATCTCAGAAGCCTTTCCGCAGATGCGGTGCTTCCCCCTGACGATCACCCAAGGGATACCGGCGACGGTGGATATGTTGAATCACAACAAAGGGCACAGTACATGAAGGGCCGGGTCGCTGATTCTCCTCATCTTGGTTGGATTTCGCCGCCCTAAGAGTCGCAGTGGCACGGGCCGGCTGGATCGACGTATCCGATATGCTTGCAGCCTTATTGCTCATCTTCGCAATGGCCGCCGTCCTGATCAGTTGGTGCATCCTGATCGGGATCTTCAGCGGTCTGGGTTTGGGGATACAGAGGGCCTTCGGCCGCAGGGAAGTAGACACGACGCACATGTTGATGGCCTTCTGGATGGGCTTGGCGTTCGTCGTCTTTTTCCTGCAGCTTTGGCATCTCGTGCTGCCGATTCGCTGGTGGGCGCTGGCGGTCGTCTCCGCCCTGGCGGGGGCCGGCCTCGTATGGAACCGCCGACAGGTGCGCCAGTATCTGCACTCGATCTGGCCGCGCCGAAAGGCGGCGTTGATACCCATAGCAATCATCGCGGTCTGGCTGGCTAACCGCGCGATCCAGCCCTGCGCCACATACGATAGCGGCCTGTATCATCTCAGCGCCGTCCGCTGGGCGACGTCGACGCCAATAGTACCGGGGTTGGGGAATCTTCACAGCAGGTTGGCCTTTAACAACTCTAACCTTCTTCTGGGAGCTATGCTCGAGGTGGGTCCGTGGTACGGGCGGTCAAACCATCTGCCCAATGGCCTGCTCTTGATGATGATCTTCATACAGTCCATTACCGGGGCCTTTCGCCTCTTCAAGACAAACCACGAAGAGCGGACGTCTGGGCTTTTCGACCTGCTGCTGCTGACACCGGCTATGCTCATTGCCGTTCATAGTTGGACATCCAGCCATGCAACCGACGTCCCGGTCGCATTGGCGGGGTTCGTCTCCGCATCGCGGCTCTTTGCGTTTTTGATCGGATCACGCCGAGGCGAGCGCGACCAAGCCTACGACGTGGTCTTCGTCGCCACAATGCTGGCGGGTGGAGTGTGTTTCAAACTCACCTTGGCAATGTTCGCCACAGTCGCCTGGGTGCTTGTGATCATCGTCTGGATCGTACGTGCCAGGCGAAGAGGGTTTCGGGTCTTCCCACCC
>DAOVQV010000314.1 GCA_030628445.1 Phycisphaerae bacterium
GATAGCATTGGTGGTTGTCGTAGGGTCGGTCCTGACTGCGATGATCTTGCAAGGCGGCCAGGAGTTTCGCCAAACGTTGTACTTCGAACTGTGGCAGCGCATCAGCGGGACGGGTCCGAGCCCGCCCGCACCGGCCCGCGCGCCGGCGATCGGGCATCTTCTGTATTACACGCTGCCCGCGAGCCTTTTCGCGCTGTGCGCGCTGGGGCTTGTCGGGCCGCGATTATGGTTCTCTCGCCGCTGTGTGCTTTCGCTGCCCCTGTGCTTGGTGCTCAGCGTGGTGGTTCCCTTCGCGCTGGCCCATGGATTCCGCCCCGACTATTTGCTCCCGTGCTATCCAGCCATCGCCATGATGGGCGCCTGGGCGATCCAGCAGGTCGCCCGGGCGGGACGGTCCGGGGGGGCGCGTCTTAGCTTTCTGCGCCACGTCATTGCGACGGGGCCGGTCCTTATCGGAGCAGCCCTGCTTGTCGTGCCGCTGCTGTACCTCCTGCGCCCCGTCCTGCCCGATCGGGCCCAGTCGGTCATTCAAATCCCGTCAGGGCTGCTATCGGGGACGTGGTGGGTCCTTGTCGTCTGCGTGGGCCTCGGCGCGGCGATCCTGATAGGCTCGATACACGCCTCCCTGAGCTGGAAAGTCCGCCGCCTTGCGGTGGCGGGCGTGGTGGGTATGTTGGGTGTGTTCTACGTCTACACGCACGCGGTCAGCTCGCACGCCGCCGGGGACGGCGAGGCGATGGTTAACTTCGCCCGCCGAATCGACCCGATCATCGGCGATGATAAGTTCGCCGTCTACCACGCCGAGAAGCTATGCACGGAGCTGTTCCTCGGGCGGTTCGGGAAAAGGATATCCAGCTTTGACGCCCTCTGTCGCACCGACGCCAACTGGCTGATCACCTGCGACTGGGGCCTGAAGCAGCTTCCGGGCAGCGACGGGCGCAAGGGATTTCGCCCATCCGAACTCGGCCGGATTCGCTTCTCCAGCATCTCGATAGAGACGGATCGCAACTACGGGAAGGCGTATCTGATTGAGTTACCCCAAGACCGTTAACCGGTCGCCGGTTACTGGTTATTGGTTACTGATTACCGATCACTTTTCGTTTCCCCCCAGTCCTTGTTCGGGCGTATCGACCGTCTTGGCCCTCAGCGGCGCGCGGTGCAAATGGATGAAGTACAGATTGCGCAAATAGACGATCATGTTCAGGCTGAAACCCGCGATGAAGACCGCGTTTTTCAAATAGATTGAATACGACAGCAGTATGATCGTCCCGCCCAGCGACAGGTACCAAAACGCCACCGGTATCACCGACTTTTTCCTCCGCTCCGTGGCGATCCACTGGACGATGAACCGCAGGCCGAACAGTGCCTGCCCGACAAAACCCACCGCCATCCAGATATGCTCTGCTTGGATGTCTCCTATCGCTGTCATCTGTAGTCGGTCCTTTCCGCCGCCGCCCTGTATCCCTGCTGGGGCAGGGCAATTATAATCTAGCGGGCATGCCGGCTCCGTCGAGACAAAAACGTCTTATCGTCAATGCCGACGATTTCGGTTTCTCCGTCGGTGTCACCGAGGGGGTCATCCAGGCTCATACGCGTGGTATTGTAACGTCGACGACGATCACCCCCAACGCCCCCGCTGCCGAGGCGGCGGCCGGACGCTTGGTGGAAGCTGCGGACCTGGGCGTCGGTGTGCACCTGAACGTCTCGCAGGGGCGCCCGCTAAGCACCGAGGGTAAGCCCCTGGCCGCTAGCGACGGTGTGATGCGCCGCAGCGGCCCCGGCGTGGTCCTTGCGTGTCTGCGACGCCCGGCGCTGTTGGACGCCGTGGAGGCGGAGTTCGACACCCAGATACGCTGGGCGATAGACCACGGAATCCGCGCGACACACCTGGACACGCACCGTCACGTCCATGCGTACGGGCCCATTTTCGCGCGTGTAGTCAAACTCGCGCGACGGTATCATATTCCGTTCGTAAGGCGGCACCGGGAAAAACTTCCCGGTCGGGGCTGGCCCGCGGCGCCTCTCAAGCAGCGGATAGTCAGCCGAGTATTGAATGTTTGTGCGGCAGGAGCAGCTAAAACCGCGCCGAATGAGCTGGTGACGGTAGGGACGTGGGGCGTCGCCCACACGGGCCTGATTGACCGGGCGTTTTTGATTCGCGCAGCCGCGGCCGCATCGGCTGGCGTGACGGAGATAATGACGCACCCGGGCCTTGGCGACGAGGTGGCGGCAGTTAAGACCAGGTTGGTGGCGACCCGCCGCAGAGAGCTTGAGGCCCTGTGCGACCCGTCCGTCGCCGAGGCGTTCGAGGTGCACGGGATACAATTGATTCACTATGGACAGATCTAGCTCGAAAACCCGCCGCGGCCGCGGCGTCAACTACAGCGTGGTCGTCCCCTTCTACAACGAA
>DAOVQV010000352.1 GCA_030628445.1 Phycisphaerae bacterium
GCGCGAATTCCTTATCCGCACGGCCAAGGCGGGCGCGGTAATCGGCGCATCCGGCGCGGTGGGGTTTTGGCTGGCCGATCCGCTTGGTCCCACTGCGGCGAGTGCGGATCAGCAAGTGTCGCTGCCGGATTTTTCCATCCCGTCCCTGTCCGGCGCGATGAGCATCGTGACGGGCCCGGACCGTCTCAAGACGGTCGGAAGGGCGTTTGGGGCGCTGGGCGGAATCGAACGTTTCGTCAAGGGCGGCGACCGCGTGGTGCTGAAGGTAAATGCCGCCTTCGCCACCCCGCCGGTTCTTTCGGCTACGGCAAATCCGCAGCTCGTCGGCGAGGTGGTGCGGCTGTGTCTTGCGGCCGGGGCCGCCTCTGTTACGGTCACGGACAATCCGATCAACGATCCGCGAAGCTGTTTCGCTCTTACGGGCATCGGTCGTGCGGCCAGGTCCGCCGGGGCGAAGGCGGTCCTGCCCAAAGCGGCCTTGTTCGGTCCAACGAGCTTGTCCGGCGGGCGGTTGATCCGCAACTGGCCAGTGCTCTACGGGCCGCTGGCGAGGGCGGATAAGCTCATCGGGATCGCACCGGTCAAGGACCACAATCGCAGCGGCGCTTCGATGGCGATGAAGAACTGGTACGGGCTCTTGGGCGGGCGGCGGAGCATCTTCCACCAGGACATCCACAACATCATCAAGGAGCTGGCGATGTTGGTCAGACCCACGCTGGTGATCCTGGACGGGACGGTGACGATGATGACGAACGGCCCGACCGGCGGGTCGCTGGACGACCTGAAACAGACCAACACGATGATCGTCAGCACGGACCAGGTAGCCGCCGACGCAGCCGGCGCCGAGCTGTTGGGAAAGACGGCGGGAAGTCTGCCGTTTATCACCAAGGCCGCGCAGGCCGGTGTGGGTGTGGCTGATTATGAATCGCTCGGACCGCTGCGGGCGGATACGGGATAGGCGGATTGTGAGTGTAAGATGAGAATCGTAACGGCAAGACGGATTTCGCAGGTCTTCTTTCTGGCGATGTTGGCGTGGTTTTGCATCGTCGGCAGCGTCGGTGGGGATTGGTGGAACAAGAGCTCCTGGCCGATCAACTGGGTGCTGCAGCTCGATCCGCTGGTCGCCGTCGGGACGCTGCTTGCCACCGGGACGCTGTATGCGGGCCTGTTGTGGGCGCTGGCGACCGTGGTGCTGACGGTGATACTCGGGCGGTTTTTCTGCGGGTGGGTCTGCCCGTTCGGGACGATTCACCAGTTCGTCGGTTGGGTCGCTTGGCGCGGCAGAAGTGACCCCGCGAAGCTGGCGGCGAATAAGTATCGCCGCGCCCAATCGATCAAATACTATCTCTTGATCTTTCTGCTGACGGGCGCCGCGGGCGGGCTTATCGGGAAGTTCATCGCCGGAGGGCGCACGGGGCCCGTCGCAGCGGCGATACTGGTTCTTGCGGTTCTGGGCGCCGTTGCGTTCGCCGCGGCTCTTAAGATCATATCCAAACCCAAGAAAGCAATCGGTGCGGTCCTCTTGCTGGCGGGTCTGTGGGCTCTGCTGGCGCTTCTGGTCCCGTCATCCGACGGGATGGTCGGATCGTTGCAGACAGGGGTGCTCGACCCGATACCTCTGGTGCATCGATCGTTCAATCTGGTGCTGCTGCCGATCGCCGACGCACCGGCCGCGCGGATCTGGCCGAGCGAGCGAGTCTATCAGGGCATGTGGCTTATCGCCGTTGTATTCGCGGCGGGAGTGCTGGGGAATCTTCTGATACCGCGGTTTTATTGCCGGTTCATCTGCCCGCTGGGTGCGCTTCTTGGCGTGCTGGGTCGGTTTTCCATCTGGCGGATCGGGAAGAGAAAGGCGAAGTGCGCCGGTTGTGTGGCCTGTCAGGCGAACTGCGAGGGCGCCTGCACCCCGGCCGGGCGGATACGAACCAGCGAGTGCGTCTTGTGCATGAACTGTCTGGACAATTGCCCGACC
>DAOVQV010000311.1 GCA_030628445.1 Phycisphaerae bacterium
CTGTGGGCATTTTTCTTTTGCACAGCGGTTCGGTGTCGGTGAGCCGTGGGCATTTCTCTTGCACATTGGTTTGATGTCGATGGACCGTGGGCTTTCTTTACAAAGGGGGGGTAGGATTAGTTTGTTTTGACTGACCCGGCGCGGCGCTGTGTAATAGTGGGCATGCTTGGGCGTCTGCAACGGACAACGCGGTTGGACGTTGGTCTTGCCCTTTCCTTCGCCGGGGTCGCCTACCTTGTCTGGGCGCTGGTCGCCGGGGTCGCCCGCTCGGTTGTCCAGGCGATGATACACGCCACGGCCACGCAGGCCCAACTGCCCGCCTGGACCCGGGCCGTGAAGATCTTCTTCGTCGATTTTGGCTTTGTGATTGACGTGGTGGGTCTGGTGTGGCTGGTCGTCTCGCTTATTCTGCTGGTCGTCAGCTCCCGTCAGCGGATTAGCGTATCGTGGGCGTGGATTTCGGCGATCTGCCAGTCTTTCGTAGCCGCTCTCGGCGCGGTCTTTGTCGGATGGGCGGCCTATCGGCCACACATCATCTCGTCCGAAGGGACCGGCGCCGCCGCCTCTCTTGGTGAGCAGGTGTCCACCATTTCCTTACCCTTGATAGTTGCGCTGGCGGTGCTGGTCTGGGTGACCGTTCTGATTTGGCTGCTGGTGGAACGCGCGCGTCTGAATCGCCGGGGCCCGACTCTTCGCGACGGGCTGCGGACCCAGGTATACCGGTAGCTATTCCTCCCGGCGGGGCGGTTCGGCACATCTGCAACGCCTCTTGACACGATCCGCCTTGTTTCGTATAAACACTCGCCCACTTGGGCATCAAGAAGTTAACGCTACTGCACTTACTGGCGGCCCAGATCGTGAAGCCGCTTCTGTTCGTGCATTTCCCTATGACAGATAAGAGCTAAACAAGATGAAAAAACACTACGCCGAGATACTGAAACCCAAAATGGACGCCGATAGCTTCAGAAAGCTCGAGGCCCTCAACAATGACAAGCTCCATGCATTCATCGCCGACGCCGTCGCGTTGGGCCGGCCGGATTCGGTCAAGGTCTGCAGTGACGAGAAGGGCGACGTCGAATACATCCGCAGGTGCGCTGTGGAGACCGGCGAGGAGACTGCCCTGGCGACGGAGGGGCACACGGTGCATTTCGACGGGTATTTCGACCAGGGACGCGACAAGCAGAACACCAAGTATCTTGTCGGCGCCGATGTGGAGCTGGGTAAGAGCCTCAACCAGGTGGATCGCGAAACCGGCCTGGCGGAGGTGCGCGGGTTCTTGGGAGGCGCCATGGCCGGGCGGGAAGCGTACGTGCGGTTCTTTTGCCTGGGCCCGATCGACTCGCCCTTCAGCATCTCGTGCGTTCAGGTGACGGACTCGGCCTACGTCGCCCACAGCGAAGACCTGCTGTACCGCGGCGGGTATGAGCAGTTCAAGGCCCTGGGGCAGCGCGGTGAATTCTTTAAGGTTCTTCATTCGTCGGGTCGGGTGGGTCAGGACAAGACCAGCATCGACGTCGATAAGCGCCGCATCTACATCGACATCGCCGAGGACCTGGTCTACAGCGTCAACACGCAGTACGGCGGGAACACCATAGGGTTCAAGAAGCTGTCGCTTCGCCTGGCGATTCGCAAGGGCGACCGCGAGGGGTGGCTCGCCGAGCACATGTTCCTGATGGGCGTGGGCGGCCCGTCCGGGCGGGTGACGTATTTCGCCGGCGCTTACCCCAGCGGGTGCGGGAAGACATCAACGGCCATGCTGCCCGGTGAGACGATCGTCGGAGACGACCTGGCGTACTTCCGGGTCATCGACGGGGAGGCGCGGGCGGTGAACGTCGAATCCGGGATCTTCGGTATCATCCGCGACGTAAACGGCGACGGCGATCCGCTGATCTTCGACGTCCTGACCAGCCCCGGCGAAGTGATCTTCTCCAATATCCTCACCAGTGATGGTAAACCCTATTGGGTGGGAATGGGCCGTCACTTACCCGATGCGGGACGAAACCACTGCGGTCAGTGGGAATTGGGCAAGGTCGACGACGCCGGGAAGGAAATCCCTCCGTCGCACTGGAACGCGCGCTACACCGTGGCGATGGAGAAGCTGGCCAACCTGGATGAGCGGCTCGACGATCCGCAGGGCGTCCCCGTCGGCGGGATCATCTACGGCGGGCGCGACAGCGACACAGCCGTACCCGTCACCGAGAGCTTCGACTGGGCGCACGGTATCATCACCGCCGGCGCGTCGTTGGAGTCGGAGACCACGGCTACCACGCTTGGGGCTGAAGGCGTGCGGACGTTCGATCTGATGAGCATCTTGCAGTTCCTTGCCATCCCCGTGGGCAAGTACATCCGGAACAACCTTAACTTCGGGAAGACACTAACCAATCCGCCGCTGGTCTTTGCGACGAACTATTATCTGAAGGATGAAAACGGCGAGTATCTCA